>JBBUDU010000003.1:0-85877 GCA_038057125.1 Patescibacteria group bacterium
CTACAACAACACATCTACCACAACACCAAAAATTACGCTACAATATGAGTGGTCTACCGACAAACAGGGGAACCTCAAAGAGCTCAAGCAAAAAGCAACAGTCGGTGAAGTGAAAGTCACCGCACACTATGATGCAAAGAAGAATATCACCAAGATTCAAAAGAAATCTAAAGACAAAGATGGTAATGATGAACACGAAGAAGCCAAAGAGACATTTCCGGGACTTCGCATTCTGAAATTGGTGACGGAGAAGGGAGTGGTGAAGGTGGATTATTAGTTTAAATAAACTCAATTTATGAATACAAAGAATTTGAAGAGGGTGGTGTTGGGGGGTTCGCTTGTGGTGCTTGCAGCTGTTTTTATTTCAGAGAACCCGCTGACGTTTGGTTTTTGTAAAAAAATACCCGTTTGGAACGCAGACGGGGTGGCGGTGGCGGGGGGAGTGTGCGCTAGGACACTTATCCCAGAGTACATTACGCTTCTTGGGGTGTTCCTCTCCCTCTCTCTAATTTTCTTCTCCCTTATCACCTACTTCATGAAAAAAGAGGTCTTTCGTGTATGGTGGAACTTTGCGTGGTGGTTCATACCGGTAATAGTTTTTGTGACGATATTGATGGAAAATAGTACAAACTTTTGTAAAGATGATACTTTTGGGTGTAAGTTTGTCTATCTGTTTATAATTTTCCCTCTCTATGTTATTTTTTTCGCAATATCTCTCTCTAAAATCATTGAGACACACCTTAGGTTAAAATGGCAAGAGCAAAAAGTTCCTGAAACAAAGATCAAAAAGCTCGACAGAGTTTTCTTCTGGGTGTATCGTATGATTAATCTTGTAATAATTTTATTTATTTTCTGGCTTCTTGTCATGTGGTATCTATAAAAAATGAACAGAAATCGTTGATAAGCTAAAAGAAGGAATTTAATCGGGAATAGTGTTATTTAAGCCTTATAATCATTTTAATTCATCCATGTCCTCAATCATCGAAGATATAAAATCACGACTCAACATTGTTGATGTTGCCCAAGGATACCTCAAGCTTGAAAAAGCAGGGGGGAATTTCAAGGCGTGTTGTCCATTCCACAACGAGCGCACACCATCGTTTTTCATTTCGCCATCTCGTCAGACTTATCATTGCTTCGGATGCAACAAAGGCGGTGATGTTATTTCCTTCGTAGAAGAGATTGAAGGGCTTGATTTTCAGGGTGCGCTCAAAGTGCTCGCCGACCGCGCGGGAGTCACACTTACTCGTGAAAGAGCGGGTGCAAAGGACGAACGTGACGCAATTCACTCTGCTCTAGAGCTTGCGACAAAGTTTTACGAAGCGGTACTGCCAAAGTTTCCGGATGCGGTGGCGTATCTCACGAATCGCGGGCTAACACAAGAAACAATAAAAAGTTTTCGCGTCGGCTTTGCGCCAGACGAATGGCGCTCGCTCGGTGATTTCCTAACAAAGAAAGGCGTCACCGAAAGCGTGATGGAACATGCAGGGCTGATTGTGCGATCGCCAAAAGGGTTCTACGACAGGTTTCGTGGACGCATAATGTTTCCTATTACCGATAGTTCTGGGCGAGTCATTGCGTTCTCGGGGCGCATCTTAAAAGAAGAAGCGGGAAAAACACTTGGCGAGTCAGCTGCCGCGAAATATGTAAATAGCCCTGAAACGGAAGTCTTTCACAAGTCTCGCGCGCTCTTTGGTTTATTTCAAGCACGCGAGGCTATTCGTCGGGCGGACGCGTGTGTTCTTGTGGAGGGACAAATGGACCTCATTCTTTCACATCAGGCCAATGTTTCAAATGCAGTTGCTTCTTCAGGAACCGCGCTCACGTCCGAACATCTTCAGATGATAAAGCGATTCAGCAAAAATATTGTCCTCGCGCTTGATGCTGACAATGCAGGTCTTTCTGCAACACATCGCGCGATAACTCTCGCGCTCGACCAAGATATGGGAGTAAAAATCGCATCTCTCCCACAAGGGCTCGACCCAGCGGACCTAGTTCTAAAGAATCCAATACTTTGGAAAAATGCTGTACTGGAAGCAAGGCACGTTATTGATTTTTATCTGGAGCTTTTGCCGGAACTTTTTACCGATAAGGATGTTCTCCGTACAAAAGTTTCTGAAATAATCACACCGTTTATTCCGCATTTAAGAAGTACCCTTGATCAAGCTCATTTTGTCAGCAAAACGGCAGATATTCTAAAAATGAAGGAAGAGCCCGTGTGGGACGAGGTAAAGAAGCGGGCAAGCATGGCTGGGGCTCTCCGTGAGACGCAAAAGCTTGAGCTCAATGTCTTGCAATCTTCGCGCCAATCACGTATTGTGCGTGCAGTAGAGGGTATTTTGTTGTGGCAGGAAGGAGCAAAAGAGCCTGCTCTAGAGAATGTTTCAGAATATCGCGCGCAATTCTCAAAGCTCCTTGAAGGCTTTCCGCCTTTCGAGGTAGTAGATTCTGAGTCTCTCATTTTTGAAGCAGAAGTACGGCTCCACGGAAGCGAACGAATAGAAGGAGAGATAGAGGAGCTTCTGAAGAACCTTAAAGAAGAAATCCTCCGCGAAAAGTTTGCCGCAAAAATGGTAGAGCTCAAGCAAGCAGAAATTAAAGGAGATGTATCTCTCGCGGAAAAACTTCTCGCTGAGTGTCAGACAATTTCAAAAGAAATGCACGCGCTAACTAAAAATATAATTTAAATGAAAAAAGCAACAACAAAAAAGACAAGAGTAGCAACTAAAAAGTCGGTCAAAAAAGTTACCAAAAAACCAACAAAGAAAGTTGTAAAGAAGGCTGTCAAAAAAGTTACCAAGAAAGTAGTGCCTAAAAAAGCAAAACGTGTTTCAAAGAAAAAGTCCACCGAAGGATGGGAAGAAAAAGCGTCACGACTCATTCTCAAGGGTCGCGGGCGAGGATTCATAACTTACAATGAAATTTTAAAAGAGTTCCCTCAAGTTGAGCAGGATGTTATTTTTCTCGACACTTTGTACGAAAAACTCGGTGATGCGGGTGTGGACATTCTTGAAAGTGGTGGGCTTCTAAATCTAGAGCCCGAGGAAGTTTTGACACACAAGAAATATACTTACAAGAGTGGAGATTCCTCATACGATTCGATTCAAATGTATTTGAAAGAGATTGGACAGTACCCACTTCTTTCTGCAAGTGAAGAGCGCGACCTTGCTCAGCGTATAGAGAGTGGTGACGTAGAAGGGAAAAACCTTCTTGCCCGCGCAAACCTTCGTCTGGTGGTTTCTATTGCAAAAAAATATGTGGGACGAAGCGCTGACCTTACCCTCCTCGACCTTATTCAAGAAGGAAACATTGGTCTATTTAAGGCGGTGGAGAAGTTTGATTGGAAAAAAGGATACAAATTTTCAACGTACGCAACATGGTGGATTCGTCAGGCTATCACGCGCGCGCTCGCGGACCAATCGCGCACTATCCGTATTCCTGTGCACATGGTTGAGACGATTTCAAAGTATAAGCAGGTAGTACGCCGTTTGTCTCAAGACCTCGGCCGAGAACCGCTTCCCGGCGAAGTTGCCACGGAGATGGGTCTTGATGTTGAAAAAATCTATAATATCAAAAAAATCGACCAAGATACCGTTTCTCTCGAAAAGCCGATTGGCGATGATGACGACAAGTCAACACTAGGTGAATTCATCGCAGACGACAAGATTCTCTCACCAGCGCAAGATTCTGCTCAAAGAATTCTTTCCGATCAAGTCAAAGAAATTCTTGGCGATCTTTCTGAAAAGGAGAGAAAAATTCTCGAGCTTCGCCACGGTCTTGTGGACGGCGTTGTGCACACATTGGAAGAAGTGGGTCGCGAATTTGCTGTAACCCGTGAGCGCATCCGCCAGATTGAAGCAAAGGCAATCGAAAAGATTCGCGCGCACGACAAGGTGGATAAACTGCGGAATTACTAGTTCAAGGGAAGCAAACTTCATTCTCGATGAGCATTTTTGAGAGCACGCATATTTTTCTGCTGAAAAATTGCTCTGCTCGCGCCAGTCGCGCTGCGCAAGGCTTCAAAAATACTCATGCTCAACGAAGTTTGCTTTAATGAATAGTAGTGTCCTTGTGAGAAAGAAAAAAGACGGACACTTGCGTGTCCGTCTTTTGTGTTTGTAGAGCGAGGTCACCTCTGCCTTTCAGGGAGCATTGTCACATAAAAACCGCCCTTAGGGCGGTTTTTATGTGAAGAGGAACGGTTTTATTTGAGAAGTGCGTCAATCTGGGCTTTTACAGCTTCGTATGGCTGTGCTCCGTTTATGCTCCCAACCGCTTTCCCGTCTACAAGAATAATAGAGTGTGGTGTACCGCTTACTCCGGCTTTTCTGCCACTTTCAAGTCCTGCGTCCACGGCAGCCTTCATCTCGCCGCTCTCAAGACATGTGTTGAAAGCGCCCACATCAAGCCCAACAGTCTTTGCAATCTTTGGAAGTTCAGCAATGTTAAAGCCATTATTTCCAGGTGTGATTTCAAAAAGTTTATTCGTATATTCCCAGAATTTTATATTACCACCAAGCTTGTTTGCGCATTCCGTTGCTTGGGCTTCCTTGTGAGCTGTTGGATGAAGCGATGCGATAGGGAAGTGACGATACACCCACGCAACCTCTCCTTTCTCTCCGTATTCTCTGATTATGCGGTTCATTGTGACATGGAATAATTTACAGAACGGGCACTCGGTGTCCGAGTATTCCACAATTACTACTTTTGCATTTGGATTGCCGAGTATGTGATCCTTTGCCGTTACTGGGTCAACGGTTCCATTTGCCTGCACACCACCAGCAGTGGAGCCACCGCTTTTTCCGTCTCCGAAATAGACTGCACCTGCTATAGCAAGTCCAGCGATGACTATTGCAAACGGAATTGCGTAATTTTGCGATGGAGCCGCTTGTGACGGCGTTGTTGATTTTTCTTCTTCCATAAATGATTTTTTGATTAATGCTATTAAGTAGAGACAGTATACTACTATATGAGATTTTTTAACAATATTTACTTAGAATATGCCAAGTATGCTAGACTAACCAGATGAATATAGTGAGCGCAACGTTTATAAAAGGCATTATTGGCACTGACCCTATTTTGAGTGAAAAACATCCACAGGTCGCTTTCGTGGGGCGGTCCAACGTAGGGAAATCGAGTGTTATCAACTCCTTAGTTATGCGCAAAGATTTGGTAAAGTCGAGTTCAATGCCAGGAAAAACAAGAGAGATTAACTTCTTTCTTATCAACGGGAAATTCTATTTTGTCGATCTTCCGGGGTACGGGTTTGCGCGAGTTAGCCCAAAAGGCGCGGAGAAGCTTCGCAAACTCATTTTGTGGTATTTGGGGAGCGGGGAAGCGCGCGTTCGGATTGTTGTATTGATTGTTGATTCTGTAGTAAAACCTACGTCATATGATAAAGAGATGGCCGATATTTTACGCGCCGAAAATATTCCTTTTGTAGTTGTAGTAAATAAAATAGACCGCTTGAACCAAACCGAACGCGCGCATAATATGAAATCCATAGAAGCAACTCTAGGGGCATCTATTGTGCCGTATTCCGCGCGTACTCACAATGGGAGGGAAGCATTGCTGGAAATAATTAATAAAGCAGTTAAATAATATGACAAAAATAAACCACAAACTTGTTTTTATTGTAATCATTTTTGCCGTTGCTTCTGGAGTATTATTTTTGCTTTCATCGCGCGCTCCGCAAAGCGACACAGAGAATGGTGGTATTAGAATTGTCGCAAGTTTTTATCCACTTTCATATGTCGCAAAAGCTATTGGTGGCGATTTTGTTACCGTCCGAAATTTAGTGCCTGCCGGTGTGGAGCCTCATGATTTTCAGCCGTCACCGCGCGATCTCGTTGAAATAGGAAATGCAGATATTTTGCTCTACAACGGCGCCTCTCTGGAGCCATGGATTAAAAGTTGGGAACAGGGGAATACTCCACGCCCAAAGCGTATCGTAAATATGGCAAACGCTCTCAAGGGGCAAGGGGTAAATTTTATAAAATCCGATGGAGTTATAGACCCGCATTTCTGGCTTGATCCTGTAATAATGAAAAGTGAGACAGAGATTATTCGCGATGTACTTATCCAAATCGACCCAGCGCACAAAGACATGTTCAACGACAATTCCAGTCGTTTGTACGACAGTTTGGGCTTGCTTGACCTGCGTTTTCGAGAAGGACTCTCCATGTGCGCTTCTCGCGATGTTGTAGTTTTGCACAAAGCATTTAATTATCTCGCGCGCCAGTATGGATTTTCCGCAATTTCAATTGTGGGGATTTCTCCGGACGCAGAGCCGTCATCAAAGGAGCTTGCACGCATCATAGAGCTTGTTCGAGCGAAAGGGGTCAAACATATTTTTTCCGAGACTGTTGCCAGCCCAAAGTTTTCAGATTTGATTGCTCGCGAAGTCGGCGGGACAACTCTCCTTATTAACACTATTGAAAGTCTTACACCAAATGAGGTACAATTGGGAGAAGATTATATTTCCAAAATGGAAACGAACTTAAATAACTTGCGGAAAGCAATGTCATGCAATTAAGGGCATGCTTAAAATCTAACCGCAAAGATAATATAAAAATCATGCTTGCCTATCAAAACACCAAAATTTCCGCTGCAAACCGCTTACGCCTCCTTGGCAGGCTCCTTGCCTGCCTCGTCGGCGTGCTCGGTTTTCGCAGGAAATTTTGGTGTTTTAATTAGTCATTAAATTTCAAACATGCCCTTAGAACCCTACATCGAGCTCGATAATGTGAGCTTTTCATATGACGGTGTGTCTGTAATCGAAAACCTTACCTTTACTGTGCGAAAAGGTGAATATTTGGGCATAATAGGTCCGAACGGCGGAGGAAAGACAACCCTCATCAAAGTAATTTTGGGACTTCTCCATCAAACAGAAGGCAGAGTAGTCCTTTTTGGAAAGGACCGTCACGATTTTAAAGAAAAGTATCGTATTGGCTATGTGCCTCAGCGAGTCAGGCAAACTGACAAGGAGTTTCCAGCGACTGTGTTTGAAGTGGTAAAAACAGGCCGGATCGCGCGCCTCGGATTTTTTGAAAGATTCGCGAAAAAAGATATCGATGCAGTGGAGCATGCGATGGAGATTTCCGGTATTGCGAAATACCGCAACACCCTCATCGGCAGTCTTTCAGGCGGAGAACGCCAGAGGGTGTTCATCGCGCGCGCGCTTGCGAGCGAGCCCGATGTGCTCATTCTCGACGAGCCGACGGTCGGAGTTGATATTGGAGCGCAGAAAACATTTTATGATTTTTTGGCGAAGCTCAATACCGACCAGCACATTACTATTATTTTTATATCACACGACATCGATGCGGTCTCCCGAGAAACAAAAACCGTACTCTGCCTCAATCACAATCTCGTTTGCCACGGGCTCCCGCAGGACCTCTTGAATGAGCACATTCTGGAGCGATTGTACGGCAAACATTTAAAGCGAGCTCCACATAATGCAGACCTCAAATAACCATGCTTGAAATATTCCAATATGATTTTATGATACGAGCCTTTGAGGCAGGAATCGCAATAGGAATTGTTGCGCCACTCATTGGTATGTTTCTTGTGGTAAGGAGGTACTCACTTATGGCAGATACTCTCGCTCATGTGTCATTTGCAGGAGTGGCTATTGGTCTTCTCCTTAAAATAAATCCTATTTTTTCTGCGATTGCTCTCTCGGTGGTTGCGGCATTCGGTATCGAGTCTTTGCGCAACTCTCGCCGTATCTATGGGGAGTCGGTGCTTGCGCTGTTCCTCTCGGGTTCCCTCGCTATTGCGGTTATTATTCTTTCTCTCGCGAAAGGGTTTAATGCAAACTTGTTTAGTTACTTGTTCGGTAGCATTTCTACAGTTTCAACTGGAGACTTATTGGTAATTATTTTGCTTGCCGTGATCGTATTTTTTAATGTCGTATTCCTTTATAAAGAATTATTTTTCACTTCATTTGACTCGGAACTTGCTGAAGCGAGCGGTCTTCCTGTAAGAGCGCTTAATCTCATGACAGTTGTGCTGGCGGCGGTGGCGGTGGCTATATCTATTCGCATTGTTGGCGTGCTCCTCATTGGCGCTCTTATGGTAATCCCCGTCATTTCTGCAATGCAGTATGGTCGTGGTTTCCGCTTCACTCTTATCTTGTCTGTTATTTTCTCACTCGTTTCCGTTATTTTAGGCTTGTTCGCCTCATATTATCTGGACCTCGCATCTGGGGGCGCAATCGTCCTCGTTGCTCTAATTATTTTCCTGCTCAGTCTTGTGTTTGTGAAGCGTTAGCAAGGGAACTGTACAAGCGTGTAGGTATATGTTTAGATTAGGTTAATGTTGATATGGAGTTTTTCTTTTACTAAATTAACTGCTTTTAATATGCTCGAAATATTTTATTTTACCAAATTTATTATTTTCCAAACTTTCGGATTTTTTATCGCCCTCGCAGCGGGTGGAGTTTTTGTATTCATTGTATTGCGCAAACTTCACTCGCTTAAAACTGCAATTCTTCTCTCTGTTATATTTGTGGGAATGATGGTCTTTGTGTTCGTTCCCCATGCGTTCCCCAAGGCCCTTGAATATCCATTTGGAATGACAACCTACGGTCCTGGTATCAACCCCTCGCTCCCCCTCGCTAACATTATGGATTTTTTTAGCAAGCTCAAAACAATTGAACGCACAGCAGACATTGCGCGTAACCCGAATGATGTACCGCCACCAATCACACGTAAAGAGCCTGCTCGTGTAAAAGTCGATCTTGTTGCCAAGGATATGATTGCCGAAATGGCACCAGGGGTTTTTATCGATTATTGGACATTCAATGGCACTGTCCCTGGTCCTATGATTCGTGTACGAGAAGGGGATACTATCGACCTTAGTATTACCAATGACCTTACGAGTGTTGCTGCGCACAATATCGATTTTCACGCAGTGACTGGGCCCGGTGGCGGCGCGACGGTGACCAATGTTGCCCAAGGAGAAACCAAGTACGCAAGTTTTAAAATGCTTAACCCCGGACTTTTTATTTACCATTGCGCGCACCCCAATGTGGCAAACCATATGGCACATGGTATGTACGGTCTTATTTTAGTCGAACCAAAGGAAGGACTTCCAAAGGTGGACAAGGAGTTTTATGTGGTACAAGGCGAGTTTTATCCAAGAGGCAGTATGGGGACCAAGGGTCTCCAGATAATGGACGCACAAAAACTCATTGATGGGCGCCCTGAATACGTTGTCTTTAATGGTCGTGTAAAAGGAACAGTAGGAAATATGAATGCAAAGGTCGGCGAAACTGCGCGCATCTATTTTGGTAATGGCGGAGTGAACCTCATATCGTCATTCCATCTGATTGGTGAGATTTTCGATACGGTGTATCCAGAGGCTGCTATGGGCATCGGGTCGGCAATTTTTAAAAATGTACAAACGACTCTCGTGCCTGCAGGTGGTGCCACTATTGTCGAGATGAAATTTGACGTGCCGGGTAATTATATTCTCGTAGACCACGCGCTCGCGCGTCTTGACCGTGGAGCGTGGGGAACGATTATGGTTGATGGCCCTGCAAACAAAGAGGTCTACGATGGCGTGGTGCCGACAGTGGCAGATACGGCAAAAATGGGACACTAGTTTTGTAGAATATGGAATATGGAATATGGAATATGGAATATAGAATATAGATAACAGATGCCACACAAGTGTGGCATCTGTTATCCTCGTTCTAACTTCCATATTCTACCCTAGTACACTTTGTCAATGTGATCCTTTATGTACTCAAGGCTGTGCCCGTACACTTTTTTGCCGGGATTAAAAATATTTTTTGGGTCAAATATATTTTTTGTTTCCTCAAAAAGGCGGTAGATTTTGTCGCCGTACATTTGGCGGAGATATGCGGTTCGAATGAGCCCGTCATTGTGTTCCGCAGACATTGAACCGTCAAATTCAAATACAAGGTCAAAAACTTTTTGTGAAAGCTCCATCACAATATCGCGGTCACGGGCGTTGTGCAGGTTCATCAATGGAAAGATATGAAAGTTGCCATCGCCAATATGTCCCTGAATGGTGTATGTAAGTTTGTATTCCGCCATTATTTTATCGAGACGGGGCATAAAGAGAGGTAGTTTTTCCGGTGCAACCACAATGTCGTCAATAAATGGTGCGGTTTTATTTTTACCGCTGTGCTTGCGCAAGATATTAAAACTCTCGTGGCGCATCGTCCAAAAACGCTCCGACTCTTTGGGTGTTTGCATGATTTCCATTTGGAGGTGAAACTGCTTTAAATCTGCAAATGCAACTTGTGCCTTTTGAGATGCTTCCTCATCGGTCTCTCCGGTGAACTCAGCAAGGAGGACGAGTCGAGGAAATCCGCCTTTCAATACCATAATAATTTCGGGGATAAATGAAAGCCCAAGCCTGATAAGCCCTGTCCCCATTGTCTTTATAAAGTCTGGCAAAAAACGAAGAATGAATTTGATAACGCGGTCATCATATGTCTCAAATGTTTCTGGTTTGTGGGAAAGAACTTTTTCAATAAGCGCTGAGAGGATTTTAAGGTCTCGCAAAAAAATTACAATTAGCTTGCGGTGCTCCTTTGGTTTAATAAGCGCAAATTCAATCTCGGTAAAGATGCCCAGAGTGCCTTCGGATCCGACGAAAAGTTTTGAGAGGTCGAAAGTTTTTCTATCCCACACACTCCAGAGTGCATAACCAGTAGAGTTTTTAGAGACATTTGGTTTAGCTGCCTTGACTGCATCATAGTTGCTTTCAAGAAGGTCATACATATCGCGATATAAAGAACCTTCGAATGTAGTAAGCTTCTTTTTATCTTCGAGTTCAGCCACCGTGAGGGAGCTGAACTCGTATTCATTGCCGTCGGATAGCACAACCCTCAATCGCTTGACCCAGTCGCGAGTGCTCCCGTATGTGAGCGTCATTTCTCCGGAAGCATTGGTGCCTGTCATTCCACCCACGGCGCAGATGTTTCTTGAAGCAGGGAAGGATGGCATGATAACCCCTTTTTCTTTTGTCGCTTTGTCCATGTCGCGATAAAAAACCCCAGGCTCAACAACCGCGCGCTCCGCAGTGACGCTCTTGATATGGTTCATATTTGCCACATCAATAATGATAGAGTCATTGAGCGCGCCGCCTGCCATGCCGGTGCCAGCCGCTCGCGCGGTTACCGAAAGCGTTGGATCCTCGGCTTTTTTGTTCGCAACAAAAGAAACCAGTTTTTTGATATCCTCTGCGCTCTTTGGTTTAACTGCGAGCTTTGGTCGAATCTCAAACAAACTAGTGTCGTTTTCGTATTTAATGAGGCTTGCCGCGTCACCGAAGATTTCACCCTCAAAACCAATATCTCTAATTTTTGCTTCCATTTTTTTATTTTGTGCCGATGATAATAGTCACGTCGGTAGCGGTTGTTTCCTTTGATGTTGTGGAGACGGCGTCCGGGTATGCCTTGCGAACAACTTCAAGCAAGCTGGCCTCGTAGTCTTTTCGACTCTCCTTTATAAATACTGTGGTAGTGGCGTAAAGTTTTGGTTCATTTCCAGTTTTTGGCTTTTGGAAACCAGCGTCTTCCAATAGTTTCGCAAGAGTGGTTGCAGCACCACTTTTTTTCGTGCTGTTTTTTACAATAATGGTAATAGATTTTTTGGCGAGTGCAAGCGTTGAACTCGCGGTTTGAACCACCGGCTCAATTTTTGTGACAGCCTGTTCGCCATCTTTTGGTATATTTACCGTTATGTTCAGTTTCTTAGCTACAAGCGTATAGCGCTTTAGATCGAGAGCCTGCACAGCGGTGTTTTCCTCCGAGTAAAACACCTTGTTAATATTTTTTGATATAGATTGCGTGCCAAAAAAGAACAGAATAATAACAACTCCTAAAAATAGAACAAGTATGCTTGGGTATATGACATCCCGTGGTTTCAGGGTTTTTAGAAATGCGCGGAATGGATTGCTCGGTTTTATAATCATTGTGTTAGTTAATTACTGATTCGTTTTTGTGTAGAGTGTTGCGCTCCATGACGCCGACCCAGTCCCGCGCCAGCCTGTGGATCCCTGTGAGCCGAAGCTCAAACTTTTGATTTTTGTAAAATAGGGGAGCTCCTCGAAATCTTTTAGGTATTTTATAAATGAATAAATGTCGATTGACATCGAATTTTGATATTCTATTGCCGTGAGAGGGAATGGCGCCACTTGTGAGGCTCCTGCGAAGCTTGCAAGACGAAACGATTGCGCTACCCCATTTTTTAATGCAAGTTTTTCGAGAATGAGAATAAAATCAGGGAGGTTTTCTGCGGGAATGAATGCCTGTTCTATTGTAGCACCGTTTGTCCCAACGATAGCAGAGTCGCCCGCAAGTACCGAAAAAAGTTCCGTGCGTTTTCCAAGTTTTTCTGCAAGTAAGCGGTTTTTTACAACAGCATCCGAGACACGCTCTATCTCTCGCGACAGAAACCACACCGCAAGCACAGCGATGCCGATAGCCACGATAGCGATAATCGCGTGTTTCCCAAAGAGCATAATTAAATTTCTTTTTGTGAACATGATGTTACTTGTAGTAGAGCCTACTTGGGTCTGCTACACGGAATGATGTCGAAAACGGAATGTTTTCTTTTTGTTCAAGGTTGGTAACTGGGAGTTCAACATCGGCGAACATTGGCGACCCCTGAAGCGATTTTCTGAACTGATTTAGAGTCGCGCGGTTGTGCGCAACTCCAGTAAGAGCAATCCTGTCGGAAATGGAAGGCGCGGAAAAACTTGAAATGGTAATTCCGTCGGTTATTCTTTTTGTAGTTTCTTCGAGAAGTACGCTCCAAAGCGGTGTTTCCGCGAGAATAGAGGAAGCAACGTTGGTCAAGGCATTTACTCTTTCAATGGAAGCTTCTTGTGCAAGAAGCTCTGGAGACACCTGAGACGCTGACAGTGTGTTTATGGTGTAATTTGCCTTTTGTGACAGAGAGAAAACAAAAATGTATGCGGAGAGAAATGCAATCACAAAAAATGCCGATACACCGATGGTCATGTTGCGAATAAGTGTTATAAATATCGTCGCCTTTTGGTAAGAGTATGCTTCCTCGGTTCCCACAGGAAGTAGCGAAACGAGGTTATCTTCTCCTTCTGGGATCTTTGCTCGGATAGCCGCGCCAAGAGGAATTAGCCATTTGGAATTTGCCCCAGAAAGCTCTGGGTGATTTGCATAATCGTCGCGTATTTTTGCGTCAGCCAGCTCTTCCTCGTGTACACTTTTGTTCGCTACTGCAGAAAGTCCCGTTTCGAGGGATATCTTTAATTTTTTTATCTCAGATGGAATCTTGTCTTCTGGGACAAAGCGAAACGGGAGCGCGCGTGAAAACCGCAAAATCCCGTCTTCAAGCCCAAAGATAGTGGCCCCATCAGGAGTCTTTTTTGAAAAGATAGTAGTCTCTTTTGGTGTGAGCTTTACGGCGCGAGCGATGCTCGCAAGGTGAGACTCCAGCGCGAGAGTTTTGATACCGGCAATCTCGAGCGCGGTGATGTATTTTTGCGCAACCTCTTTTGGTATTGTGGAAAGAAGTATTTCGTTTAGTGTTGGAGTTCCGGCTGTTCTCTCCCAGTCAAGATACATATCCTCTGTTTTCATTGGAAGTTGAAATCCGATAGCGAGGCGCATTGCTTCATTTAGGCGTATTCCATCAATCGTTTTTGGAAATGAAAAAATGCGCGAATAAATCTTGTCATCCGGAATGGCAACGATAGCATAATCAGCGCCGAGTTTTGCTTTTTCCCATATATTTTTGAGTGCTTTTCCAAGGAGCTCGACGTCAACCACGACACCATCCGCGATAATGTTTGCGGCAATCGGCTCCTCTATGAGCACGAGATCTACATTCTCATCAGTGACTCCATTTATTTCCGTCGTTTCCTTTTGCGCGCTATCCATTGAAATGAGGTGCATTAAAGTTGGAGTCTTTCTCTTTTTTCCATTCAGCCGGAAAAAGGCGATACGAACGACCGAGTCGCTAATCTCTATTCCCGCAACACGCTTTTCTTTTGTAAGAAGATTTAGAATGTTCATAGGTTTGGGACAATTAACAATTTCATGTTTATGTCCAAGACACGAATCAGCTGATTCGCAATTGACCGCAGGTTTTCGACCCGTAGGTGAATTTGTTAATTCAGAAGCGAAAATCTGCGTCACATGTCAATGGTCACTTGTCACATGTTTGCTCCCATAGTATACCAAGTTCTTTCTTTGCATGCTACACTTATTGTCAACAGCACCTCGTTCATCACACATTATGAAACTACGAACAAAAGTTTTTGTTTTTTTTGGAATTTTTCTCCTCGCTCTTCTGGGAGGAGTTATTTTTTATGCTCAGTATGTTGTGGGGACTGAATTGAAAAATCAAACAACTAGATCTCTCCGTGTCAACGTGGAACAAGCAGAGGGAGCATACTATACTTTTTTGAGAAGCCTAAAGAGGGAGGCAATTGGCTGGACTGCAAATGAGACAATTCAGGATATTGGAGAGAGACTCGTTGCCTCAAAAGCGGGTACCCCCGAACGTGACCGTGCCGCAAAGGAATTTGCATCGTATATTACAAACAAAAAAATGCCCCTCAACAAGGATCTTCTCATGGCGGATATAATTGACAAGAACGGCATTGTGATGGCATCGACGCGCCCCACGCGAATAGGAACCGATGAGCTTCGCGAGGAAGTAGAAATTAAGGCCCATAGCTTTAGTAAAACCTTAGTTTCAAATATTGGTGAAGCTTTTGTAAAAAGTATTATTTTTGAAGAGGACGAAACACCAGAGCCAATGATTCATGTAACAGTGCGGCTTCTTTCAGGGAAGGCAGACGGCACATACAAACCAATCGACGCAGTACTCCTCATACACTTTGTAAATGTTAAAGAAATTGCCGATGTACTTTCTGGGAATTCACAAGCGCAAAATTCTGGGCTCACAAATACCGGACTTTTGGCAAGCTATAAATCCTCTGAAATTTATTTGGTCAATAGCAAGAAAGTCATGGTTACACCGTCACGTTACGTCCCTGATATTAAACAGCAACAGACAGTGGACACTCTTTCTGTGAGAGAATGCCTTGAAAATGGTAAGGAAGTCGACCATGAATACGATGATTACCGAGGGATACCCGTTTTTGGAGTATCCGTCTGTCTCCCAGACGATGGGCTCGTGCTTGTTGTCGAAGTGGACAAGTCTGAGATTTTTGCTCCAATACAAACGCTTGTGAACACCACCGCTGTCGGCGGAGGGACCGTTCTCTTTTTTGGTCTTATTATTGTTGTGATTTTTGTGCGCCGTCCACTAAGGATGATCGAAGAAATCGTCGCGGGTTTCGAGCGTGTAATAAAGGGGGATTTGACTGCAGAGGTAAAGGTGCATACAAAAGATGAGCTAGGTTATCTTGCTACTATGTTCAACAAGATGGTTCTTTCAATACGACAGAATCAGAAAATTCTGCAGGAGTCAAACAGCAAGCTCGAAAAAAATGAGAGCGCTTTAATGGTGGATATTAAGGAGCATGAAAAGCAAGGTAAGGTCCTCGATGACGCAAGGCGTGCAACACAAAACCTCCTAGAGGATTCTGTGGAAGTGATGGAGAAGTCCCGAGCAGAAAGTAGTAAACTCCAGACAATCTTAGCTTCTGTTGCAGACGGGATTGTGATTATCGACGGAAACCACATTGTCACATTAATGAATCCAAAGGCGGCTGTAATTTTTGCAATGCCTGTAACAGAGATTCTTGGAAAAGATTTGCGCGAGATTATGAAGCTTTGCAGAGATAAGGTTCCTGTTGCCAAAGAAGAATGGCCGACAGAAGAAATGTTTCTTACGAAAAAAGAAGTCACAACAACCGTTGAGGATAATTTTTGTGTCACAACAAAAGGACGCGAAATACCGCTTCCGATATCGCTTTCCGTAGCGCCTCTTTCGGGTGGCGGACTCTCGGGTGGTGTTATCGTAATTAGTGATTCGACGGCAGATCAGGAGCTCAATGAAGCGAAATCAGGATTCATTTCCGTTGCATCGCATCAGCTTCGTACACCGCTTACATCTATTCGCTGGTACTCCGAAATGCTCTTGTCTGAGGACGCCGGCACGCTAAACCCAGCTCAAAAAGATTTTATGAACGAAATTCACGGAGGCGCGGAGCGGTTGTATCAGACGGTGGATTTATTGCTTGGCATTTCTCGTGTTGAAAGCGGAAAGATTAAAACAGACAAGACCGCAATAGATATAGGTGTGTTTACAGCGGAGATAAAAAAAGAGATCGAACCGCAGATGTATGAAAAGAAACTTGTGCTTACTATTGTTCCATCGGAACGAGACCCAGTCATTGTGTGGCTTGATTCGCTCACGTTGCGCCAAGTTATCTTGAATCTTATTTCTAATGCGATTCGCTACACAAACGAGAACGGTATTATTGAAATAAAGTATTGGTTCGGCGACAATGGAAAGGAAGTGGTTTATATGGTGCATGACAACGGCATTGGTATTTCTGAAAAAGAGCGCCCTCGTATTTTCTCAAAATTCTTCCGCGCGGAAAATGCGCGCTCGCAAGTCCCCGACGGTTCCGGCCTCGGCCTCTCGCTGGTGAAAGACTTGGTCGAATCATGGGGCGGTAAAGTGTGGTTTGAAAGCAAAGAAGGGGAGGGGACAACATTCTTCTTTACTGTTCCACTCACCACGCAAGTTGAGGGCGTAGATATTCCCAAATGATACCGATACATTTCACCGCCACTCTTTCTAAAAAGAAATTCATAGCGGAAAATACTGCGGAATTGACTTTTCTTGTTTCCAACCCCAATTTCTCTTTCACTGCGGGGCAGTACGTGTCCATTGAAATCCCTTCTCTTTCGGGCGCTACCGTACTGGACAGATATCACGATTTCTCTATAGCATCCTCTCCGAAAAACTCGAAAGAAATCTCCATCGCGTTTCGCGTGTCCAAAAGTATTTTCAAAACTGCGCTCCTTGCGCTTCCAGTAGGCGGAGTAGTCAACATTGATGGCCCCAAAGGTGCCCTCACCCTCCCTGAGCCTGAAAGGCCGGACATTAAGGGAGCCCAAGGTCCGGCCTTTGTGTCCCAAAATATCCCAATCATCTTCGTCGCTGGTGGCATCGGCATCACACCACTCCTTAGTATGATAAGGTATGCGACTGAAACGAAGTCACCACAGCAAATAACTCTTTTGTATTGCAATAGCAGAAAGGAAACAACAGCATACGCCGAGGAACTGCACGCACTTGCACAAAAAAATCCGCATTTCACCCTTGTTTTATTGTTGGGGGTTCCGGTCGAAAAACTTTTTGCTCCCTATGTGCAAAATGCTAAAAAAACACCCAATACGTTTTGGTATATTGTGGGTGCGCCTGCGATGGTAAGGAAAGTTGAGCAAATTCTTGGAGAATCTGGTATAATGAACACACAAATACGCATTGAAGAATTTTCAGGATACTTGCCCTCCTAACTTTCTAAACGGCTAAAAGTTTGGCGGGTGAAGTCCCTCCATGTTACAATAGTATAATACCAATATGATGAATCCTATTAACAACTATCAGTCGAAACAACCTGACATAGGCCCGGATGTGTATAGCGCAATCATCGAAGCACTTTCAGAAAACGCCATTTTTTCTTTAACTGACGAAAAAGGAGATATTGTTTTTGTAAACAATAAATTTATCGAGATATCTCAATACGCAGTTGATGAGCTCCTTGGGCAAAACCACCGTATCCTAAAGTCTGGGCACCAACCGCAGGAGATATTTGTTGACCTCTGGGCGACCATCTCGCGTGGCAAAATCTGGCGCGGTGAAATTAAAAACCGCGCAAAAGACGGCAGCTATTACTGGGTCGATGCGACAATCGTCCCTATTCCTGGACCAGACGGGAAGCCAAAAAATTATGCAGCGCTCAGAACCATTATTAATGACAAAAAAGAAATTGAAGCAAAAAATAAAAAATATGTAGAAGATCTTGAAAAAATAAATAAGTTCACCGTAGACAGGGAACTGAAAATGATAGAATTAAAAAAGGAAATAAAAAAGTTGGAAGAAAAATTAGCAAAAGGTCTCAAGGTCGGGCCTTAATGCACCCGCACCCAAGGCCCGACCTTTGTGCATCATGAATTCTTGTTAATTATTCTGCTCATGTTACAATAGTAAAAACAATTATGTATTCCAACACAAATCCCAAAACAATTCTCCTTCTTGAAGATGACAAAGCGCTCAATCGCGCAGTGGTACTCAAACTCGAGCAATGGGGAAATCGCGTCATTTCGACAATGCGCGCGGAGGATGCGCTTGGGGTATTGCGCTCGGAGCATCCGCAGATAGACATCATTTGGCTTGACCTACTTCTTCCGGGGATGAACGGTATTGAATTTCTTGCTGAAATAAGGAAGAATCCGGAATGGAAAGATATTAAAGTAGTTATTTGCTCGGTTTCCGGCCGTGAAGAGTCAAAGGAGATAGCTCGTGGACTCGGCGTAGTTGATTATTTGGTGAAAAGCGACTACAGTTTGGATGTAATTGTGGGTAAAGTTTTGAGTTACGCATAATAACTATTATATTACATGGCAGAAAACAAGAAAAAAGTTTTGATTGCGGAGGATGACGAGCACATTTCAAAAGTGTATGAAATCAAGCTCGCCAAAGAAGGATTTGCAACTTCCCTCGCGCGTGACGGTGAAGAGGCAGTCGCAAAAATTACCGCGGAAAAGCCCGATATCGTTTTGTTGGATTTGATGCTTCCGAAGAAGGATGGTTTTGGCGTTCTTGAGGACATCAAAAAAAACCCCGCGCTTGCGAATATTCCCATTATCGTTCTTTCAAACCTCGGACAAAAGAGCGACCAAGACCGCACCCTTGCCCTAGGCGCAAAAGAATACTTAGTAAAAGTAGACAACCCGATTCAGGATGTGATAGATAAAGTGAAGGGGTATTTGTCCTCCTAACTTTTTGCCTATGGCAAAAAGTTATCCACACCCTACTTGTGTTATTCAAACAGCACCTGCTATACTATTAAACATAGCAATTTAAATAATTAATTATAAATATGATTTCCATGAATTTTAAGAAAGAGCGTAAGGGTGGTTTTACACTCCTCGAGCTCTTGATTGTCGTTTCCATTATCGCAATTTTGTCAGTAGCGCTCATCTTCGTTATCAACCCAGCAGAAACTTTGAAAAAGTCCCGTGACGCTAACCGTATCTCGGATTTGAGCGCAATGAAAACCGCACTCGGCCTTTATACAACGAGCACGACGACGCCATACCTAGGTGGTCTTGCTAGTAACAATGGCTGCAAGTCGGCTCCTACGAGCGCATGGGTTGGTGCTGGTACGCCTAAGATATTCTATTCGCTCCCTGGTGCTAGCGCTGTTACAGACACCTCACTTGACAATTCAACTGGCATCACTGTTGCATCTTCGACAGCCACAGCAACATATACTCTCACAGACGGTACTGGTTGGATACCTGTTAATTTTGATTCGCTCATTGGTGGTTCCCCAATTTCAAACCTTCCAATTGACCCAGTAAATTCACTTGGGACAGATACGGCAGCATCCATCTCAACATCAACCCTTGCTTATAGATATGCTTGCTCAATAACTCCGCTCGCCTACGAGATTGACGCAGTCTTTGAAAGTGGAACGTACACTACTGGTTCTGATAACAAACTTTTAAAGGACGGCGGCGACAGCGATAATTATTACGAAGTGGGTACTAACCTTAGAATTCTTGGAGTTGGTACGTCAACAGTAATGTTCTAGCCATTATTATCTTAACTCATCATTATGATTTCATTAAATTCAAAAAATAGGAGCGAAGGAACAAAAGGAGGCTTCACCCTCCTTGAGCTCCTCATCGTTATCTCTATTATCGCTATATTGTCCATCGCTCTCGTGTTCCTTTTGAACCCTGCGGAAACCTTGAAGAAAGCACGCGACGCTCAGCGTATCTCAGACTTGAAGGCAGTAAAAACCGCGCTCGGAATCATGCTCACAGCATCTTCAACGCCAAGTCTTGATTCTGGAGGGGCTATGTGTTCAACGAACACGGTGGGTACGATACAGACACCTAAAATTGCATACAGTTCATTAGCGGCTGTGGTCGGAGCATCAACAGTGAGCGGTTCAGATATCAATGGCGTGGCATTCAACACAGCTGCATATGTGTCTGCAACCCAAGGAAAGGTAGACGGTAGTGGCTGGATTCCAGTAAATCTCAAGGCGCTTACAGGAGGTACACCAATCTCAAGCTTCCCCTTGGACCCCGTAAACACGGTGGCAGGTACAGCAACGACTACTGACCTTGTATATCGCTATGCGTGCCAAAACCTTTCACTCACTTCAAAACCATCATTCGTGTTTGAGCTCAATGCCCGCCTTGAGAGTAGTGCGTATACTGTAGAGGACAACAAGATGTCAAAAGACGGCGGGGACAATGACAATTACTACGAAGCAGGAAACAGTTTGAACATATTGCCAACAAGCACAGGACCACAATTCTAACTAACTCAATCAGTTTTCTTTAAAACACCCAGCCTGTCCATAGACAGGCTGGGTGTTTTTTTGTTATCATTTCTTAAATGTCCTTCGTATTTATTTTCAACAACATAAACAACATATTTCTCGCAGTATGGTCTGTTTTGATAATACTTGTCGCCTTACGCTTTTTTTACCCAGCTTGGGTTAAAAATGTCTCTTATACATGGTTTGTCGTAGCGGCGATATCTATACATTTTTTTTATGGGGCACTTGTAACATGGGGGCAATACTATGTATGGGCAAATGGAAATACTTTTACTCAATCACTCCTATCCGCACATCTTCCAGTGGAGGCACCGCTTCCTAGCGCGATTGAATGGACCCGTCCGTACTTTGAGCAACCGCTCGGATATTTTTCATATTATGTTTTCGGACGATTGTGGCTAAACATAATTATATTGTTTCTTATATCTGGGTTCTTTTACTCCGTTCTTAAATTATGGAGTTTTTACAAAGGTGGATTTTTACCAAATGGCCCTGAAATCATTCTGGCGCTTCTTCTTATCTCTGGTTATCCAGGAATCCTTGTTCTTGTACCACTCGGTTTTATTATGTCGATTATCTGGTTTACAATTTTGTATTTCAAAAACCGAACGACAGTTGTACCACCAATGTACATTGAGCCCGTTTTTCTCATCGCAACCCCAGCCGTATTATTCTTCAGTAAAACAATCTTGAGCTATTTGTAGAATCTTTTTACTCTAATTAACCAAAACATGTATTTAGTGTCTATCACTATCATCTATTCGTGGCTATAGCCACGAATAGATGATAGTGATAGAATGATCAAATATCGAAAATGAAATATCGAATAATATAAAATGTTGAATAATTACGATAAAGGCGAGCTCGCCAAAGAGATCCTCATTGGTCTAGCTGCAGGTGGTTTTATTGTTGCGTGCCTTGCAATGCCAGGACTCACGAAAATCATACCTCTTTTTAAACCAAGTGGAGCAAGAGACAGGTATAGACTAAATCAAGCATTCCAGAAACTTCACAATAAAAAACTAATAAGTATTTATACTAAGAATGGTAATGAGGTTGTAGAAATTACTAAGGCAGGTCAAAAAAAGGTTCTTCTGTACAATCTTGATGATATGAGACTCATTGTACCCAAGAAATGGGATGGATGGTGGAGGATTGTGATGTTTGATATACCTGAATCAAAACGTCGTGGGCGTGACGCGGTGAGCAGGAAGATTAAGGAGCTTGGCATGTATCCTATTCAAAAGTCTGTTTTTGTATCGCCGTACATCTGTAAGAATGAGGTTGATTTCATAGGAGAGTTTTTTAATGTGCGAGAACATATTATTTATATCAAAGCCAAAGAGATAGAAGGCGTACGTGAATTAAAGGAATATTTTGGTATTTTATGAGTATAATAAAACTCACCGCATAAAACTCACCCCCTACTATCATCTATCTGAAGCTATAACTTCAGATAGATGATAGTATGGGGAAAAGCTAATCCATTGATTTATCCACAGTTATTTTAGAAGGGTTATCGCAAATCACGAGTTCATCTTGGAACTAGAATATACTCGTCTTGGACGTGAACTTTTTGCGTGATATACTATTACTAATGCATATCGCGCAAGAAAAGTTGAAATCAATAGTGATGGAGTCTGGACTCGTGAATGAGGCGGATTTTACATCGGCTGTTGAGGAGTCTCGTCGGTCAGGACAGACTGTTTCAAATGTTTTAATAGGCGGAGGTAAAGTCCCCGAAGATTATTTTGTCGAGCTTTTGAGTCCATACTATGGCGTGCCGGTAGTAAATTTGAAAAAAGAAGGACAAACAATAGACTCCAGTGTTCTCGAGCTCATTTCCGAAGTGTATGCAAAATCCAAAAACATAGTCCTCTTTGCGTATGATAAAGAAAAAGGGATTGTAAAAGTTGCGATGCTGGACCCGTTTGACTACGACACCATTGAATACATCCGCGCAAAATTAAATGTGTGGGTTGAGCCTTACCTCACTACCTTCACAAGCTTGCGCTACGGACTCAAACATTACAAGAAAAAAGTCGGTGTTGATTTTAGTCAAGTAATTTCTGAAAACATTGAGCAATCGCTTGCCCTAACCGAAGAAAAAGATGTTTCAAAAACCGCCACATCGGTGCCTATCGTCAGTATTTTAGACAATGTGATAGACCACGCCGTGGCTCTTTCTACTTCAGATATTCACTTTGAACCGCTTGAACACGAGCTCCTCGTGCGCTTTCGCATAGACGGCATTATGCAGGAAATTTTAACATTGCCAAAAGCTATTGCGCCTATCCTTGTAGCTCGCGTAAAAATCCTCGGCAGTATGCAAATAGATGAACATCGCATGCCGCAAGACGGACGTTTTCGTTTTGAAATGGATGACGGCGGGAACATAGACGTTCGAGTAAATATTATGCCTATTTTCCACGGAGAGAAAGTTGAAATGCGTATTCTAAAAAGTTCTGCTCGGCCACTTACTCTCAAAGACCTTGGCATGTCGGACGAGGGAATTATAATTCTCAACAACGAAATCAAAAAGCCTCACGGAATGATTCTTGTTACGGGTCCAACAGGTCACGGAAAAACCACAACACTTTATGCGGTACTTCATATTTTGAATACGCCATCGGTAAACATTACCACCATTGAAGATCCTATAGAGTACGAGTTTCCGCGCGTGAACCAAACTCAAGTAAATCCAAAAGCGGGGATTACTTTTGCAAACGGTCTCCGCGCTCTCCTTCGTCAAAACCCCGACATCCTTATGATCGGTGAAATTCGTGACAACGAAACAGTCGAGATTGCCATCCACGCGGCGCTCACGGGGCACCTTGTGTTGTCGTCACTTCATACCAACGACGCCCCATCTGCGCTTCCTCGCCTCCTAGACATGGGTGCGCCGGCGTTCCTACTCTCCTCAACAGTAAATATGGTCATCGCACAGCGTCTCGTGCGTCGTATTTGCACCTCGTGCATCGAATCCTATCCCGCAAGCCCTGAAATAATGCGTCTTATAAAAGCTCAGATAGAGCTTGCGGGGGACACGGTGGCAAGCGTTCCCACGACGCTTTTTCGTGGAAAGGGATGCAAAGTTTGCGGAAATTCGGGTTTTCAGGGACAGGTTGGCATCTTTGAGCTCTTTCGTATCAACGACTCTGTCCGTGAAATGATTCTCCGCGAGGCCCCTATTTCAGAAGTGCGAAAGAAAGCAATCGAAGATGGTATGACAACAATGTTTGAGGATGGTCTCACTAAAGTCGAAAAAGGAGTAACGACCATTGAAGAGATACTCAGAGTTGTTAAGGAGTAACAAAACAAATTATGGCTATATTTATTTACGAAGCAACAAATCGCGAAGGGAGAGTGGTCCACGGAGAATACGAGGGAATGACGCACGATGAAACGGTGCAATACCTCATCAAGCGCGACCTCACCCCGATTTCTGTTGAAGCACTGCACTCGGCTGGAAGTAAAAAAAATCTTCTTTCCATTCAGTTTTTTGACAGCATCGGGCCTATGGATATTATGTTTCTTGTCCGCAATCTTTCTGCGACAGTAACTGCGGGACTCTCTATCGTAGAGGCGCTGGACATTTTGATAGGGGACGCGGAAAAAGCATCGATGAAAAGGATTCTTCAAGAAGTACAAGCGCTCATAAAAAACGGACAGACACTTTCAAAAGGTTTTGAGAGGCACGCCCACTTGTTCCCGTCTATTTTTATGGGAATGCTCCGCGCCGGTGAGATGTCTGGACAGCTCGATAAAACACTCGTCGAGCTTAGCAAGTACTTAAGCAAAGAATACAACCTGCGCGCGAAAGTTAAGTCTGCGCTTATGTATCCAATAATCCTTCTTGTCGCTTCATCTGGCGTGGTGGCCATGCTCCTTATGTTTGTCCTACCTCGCCTCACAAAAGCATTCGCTTCAAGCGGAGTGGAACTCCCATGGGTTACAAAGTTTTTCCTTGGGCTTTCGAATATGCTCACATACAGCTATACACTTGACCTCGTTGTTCTTGGATTTCTTTTTTATTTTTTTCTTTATTTTCGAAATACGCGCATGGGAAAAAAGTTGTTCTTTTTTCTTCTTTCGCATCTACCGGTTGCGAGCGACCTCATAAAGAAAATTGCGCTCGTGCGCTTTTCACGCACATTTGGCAATCTTCTCGGAAGCGGTATCTCTGCGCTGGAGGCACTCGATCTTTCATCTCAGTCTATTGGAAATCAAATCTACACTAAGGCTCTTTCATCTGTATCTGTCGACATACAAAACGGCATGCCAATTTCTAAAGCCCTTGAAAAATTTCCTGCCCTCTTCCCTCGGCTTCTCATAAGCCTCATTATTGTCGGTGAACGCACGGGAACGCTCCACGAGATTCTCGGCACATTTTCAGATTTCTTTGAAGAAGAGGTCGATAATAAACTGAAAGATCTTACCGTGATTCTTGAGCCGATACTCCTTCTTATTATGGGACTCCTTGTCGGCGCGATTGCGGTGTCTATTATTCTTCCTATTTATCAGCTTGTCGGTAATTTCGTTTAATACAATATGAACGCTCGTTCCCAAAACGGACTTGTCCGCACGAGTTTTTTGAGGAAAAATTCTGGCGGATTTTCACTTCTAGAACTCCTCATAGTTTTGGGGATTACGTCGCTACTCTTGGCGGCTGGTAGCGGTGTGTATCGCAATTTTGGTAAGAATGTGGAACTTACTTCCACCTCGCAGGCTATGTCTGCGGATATGCGCCAGATGCAGTCGAAAGCGATGACGGGTGAGAGCAGTCTAAGGTGGGGAGTGAGCCTCATAAATAGCACCGACGATCGTTATGACCTCTTCTCGCTCACAGACGCTGGAGTGTACGCCACAGACACTACAATCTATCTTCCCAAAAGTATCACATTTTCCGACCCGACCGAAGGTACTGTCAAAAACATTATTTTCAGCAAGATTTCTGGTAGTACTACTGCCACCACCACGACCATCACATCCGAAGGTTCAATAGCAACAACCACAATATCCAGCGTTGGAACTATATATTAGTATGAAATCTACCAATCAAAATAATTACGCGTTTGTAGATAGCCAAAATGTTAACTTGGCTATCCGTTCGCTCGGATGGAAATTGGATTTCGCGCGGTTCCGCGTCCATCTAAAGGAAAAATATGGCGTAACGAAAGCTTTTTTGTTTGTTGGTTATGTAGAGAGTAATAATGATTTATATATCTCTTTACAGTCAGCAGGGTTTCTATGCATTTTTAAGCCTACACTTGAATATAAGGATGGAACAACTAAGGGTAATTGTGATGCCGAGTTAGTCCTTCGTGCAATGATAGAGTATCCAAACTACGAAAAAGCAGTGATTGTGACGGGTGACGGGGACTTCTATTGCCTGATACAGTACTTGATAGAAAAAGATAAATTTGAGCGTGTTATTATTCCAAACTTTTTTAAATACTCAGCTCTTTTAAAGAGGTTTGGACGAAAACAATTAGATTTTATGAACGAATTAAGAAACAAACTAGAGTATAAAAAAAGGACCCCGTAGGGACGGAATCCTACGGGGGACTTTTCGTGGTGATAGGTACAGTATACACCTAACAAAAAAGATGTCAATAAGGTAAAATGAGTAGGCAAGCAGAAACACAAATGAAAAACATTAAGCATTCAACATTCAACATTCAACATTCAACCCAACGCGGGGCCCTTCTCCTAGAGCTCCTCATAGTGATTGCTATTCTCGCTATCATTCTCTCTGTCGGGAGTCAGGCGATGCTTGTCTCTATGCAAAGCGGTAAGGTCTCGGGCGAGCGTGATGTGGCGACCGCGCTTGCGAATGAGGCGCTTGAAGCGGTGAGGGGAGTCACGGAGGAAAAGTGGCAGAATCTTTACAACTTAACAGGCAAGGGTACGACGCACTACTTTGCATCATCAACTGTGTCCGCAGGAAAGTGGACACTCACTGCCACGTCCACCGCCACAGATGAGCTAGTGGTTATGAATGGAATCACATATACACGTTATGTGATTGTTGATAATGTGAGTCGCGATGCAACATCGCGGGCGATTGTAACTTCCGGAGGAGAAGACGATCCATCCACCCAAAAAGTCACAGTAACAGTCTCGTGGCCAAATGCTGACACCGTTACGATTTCTGATTATTTTTTCCGTTGGAGAAACAAGGTGTGTAGCCAGACAAGTTGGGCTGGAGCAGGTGGTACAGCGAACGGTATTGAGGCGTGCGGAACAAATAGATACGACACAATAGATAGCACGGCCACCACTTCAGATGGTACGCTTCAGCTGATATAATATAAGTGATGAAAAACTATTTGCCTAAAAAACGCGCAATTTTGAAAAATTTCAGATTTTTTCTGGTTGCGATGCTGGTTTCTTCATGGATTTTTTCTGGTTGGCCACAGATTTTTGATTTTCCACCAAAAATTCCACAAACGCTGGCGGCGCTACCGACCTTTGTCGCTGCTGGCGCTGTAACGAAAGCTGCAGGAGCTATCACGCCGGGCATGCCGAGCGGAGTCTTAACGAATGACGTTTTGCTTCTCTTCATTGAAACGCAGGACCAGTCCATTACCGTATCGGGCGGGACGGAAACTTGGACGGCGGTTACCGGCTCGCCGATTACGGGAGCTGTTGGAACGGATCTTACAGTTTTTTGGGCCAGAGCATCGCAGGACGCCCCGACGTCTCCGACCACAAGCGACTCCGGTGATCATCAGCTTGCCGTCATCTTGGCGGCCCGTGGTGTTATTACCTCCGGCGATCCATGGGATGTTGTCGCAACCGGCACAGCAGGCTCCGGCACAGCAGTGTCTTTCCCGAGTGTAACCACAACAGTTGTTGACACGATGATTATTCATGCCATCGCCGGTGATGGTCCGGACGGCAACAGCACCGCGAACCTTTCCGGAGAAACAAATAGCGCACTAACCAATCTTGTCGAACGGAGCGATGAAAGAGTAAATACGGGAGGGGGCGGATTGCTCGGTACATACTCAGGAGAGAAAGCATCAACAGGTTCAACTGGCAACACCACTGCCACGCTTGCCAACGCGGCGACGCAGGCGATGATAACTATTGCATTAAAACCTGCCCCTTCGACTATTACCGTCGGTACCACCGGTACTCAAACTGCCAATATGAACATCCCCTCAACCAACCAATATGTTGGCGGCGCGTGGACTTTTGTCAGAAACGAAAGCACGGCAGATGTTACTTCAATAACTGTCAGCGAAACCGATGCTTCGCTTGTTGCTCAAACTTACCTTGCCAATCTGGATTTATATTACGAAACTGCTGCAACCTGTACCTATAACGGCACGGAAACTCTATTTGGGACGGATACCGCGTTTGACGCTTCAGAAGATGCGGTAATTACGGGAACGATGGCTGTCGGCACTTCGCAGGTGTGCGTGTATGCGGTAGTGGATGTTGTTACCGGCGCGCCTGATGCTGATACTTTTGACTTGGAAATTACTAATCCATCCACGGAAGTGGTAGTTTCGGCTGGCGTTGTGAGTCCGGCTACTGCTGTGGCTATTGCAGGAGCGACAACGATTAACTTATTGCCAAATGTTTTTCAAGACCATTATCGCTGGAGAAATGACAATGGCCCGCAGGGCGACACTGCACAAACCCTTTATTTTAACCCGACGGGTAATGGTTTTGGGACGGTAGATTTCGCGCTTGTTGTCGGTTGTACGGCAGGTAGTGAGTGGGATTGCGTGGATGACGACACGGCTGATACTTCAAGCGCGGCGCCGACAAGTGATACAGAAACCTCCGAACTACTCCTCGCCGCCGTTACCGATTATTACACTTTAGCCAACGACGCTCTCCCATCTGGCGCAACAGTGACCCAGTTGGATATCACCGTTGCCGGGGCCGATGATATTGGGAATCCGAATACAAGCATTACTTTGGGATATTGCGTAAATATAGCCAGCGACGCGGTTGAATGCGGTGTAGCCGACGCGATGGGGTCGGCTCAAGCCATCACTGGGGCAGACCAGACCAAAACTTACCAAGTTACCGGGTTAAGTATCAATGCAACTCGGATGAATGCAATGGAACTGGTGCTTACCGGTAGCGGCGCAAAAGCGTCAATTTCCACTTTATATGTTTTGGTAACTTATACAGTTCCCGAAGCCACTTGGGCGCAAGCCGAAGATGCCGTCCACACAGGTCTTGCCAAGAGCACCAACATCCGCCTCCGCTTTCAGGCAGATAATACTGGCGGTAGCGCTTCAAACTATAATTACCGTTTGGAATATGCGGCACAAAGCGGGACTTGTGACACCGCATATTCCGGGGAAAGCTATGTCGCGGTGCCCGATGTCGCAAACACCGAACACTTTGATATGACTTTGAGCGGCAGTAGTTTGTATGTTGACGGCGACCCGACTACGGCTAAATTGACTGCCGACGCGCTCACCTTTGTTGCCGGCGATACCGTAGAAAGCACTTCAAATCAATCAGGTGCAATCACATTAGGCAACAATCAATACACTGAACTGGAATATGTTTTTCAGGCGAACAGCAATGCAACCGACGGCGGAGTGTATTGTTTTCGCAATACGAACGCTGGCACAGCTTTGAATTCTGCCGATGTGATGGCACAAGTTACTTTAGCCGGTGGCGGTGCTTCATTAAAAAATGCGACTGGGACGGTAGCCTCGGCAGTCTTTGATACGGTTGTCGATGGGGCGGGATATAATTCAATAATGTGGGATGGAACACTCAATAGTGGTGCTGTGCGCTTCCAGTTTGCCGCATCCGCATCAAGTACTGGACCGTGGGATTATTACGGTGGCACGACATGTGGTGCGCTTGATTGGTTTTCTGCACCGACTCCTGGCACTCCAGTAGAACTCAAGGGCACAGCATGCCAAAATGCTTGGAAAAACAAGCGATACTATCGGTATAAGGTACAGCTTTGTTCTTTGTCAACTTGCGACGGGCAGGGCTCTACAACTCCTGTTGTAAATAAAATAGTAGTCAATTGGGCACCGTAAAAATAGAATATGGAATATAGAAAATTGAAAATAGCGATGGCAGGACAAAATCGAGGAACAAGCTTACTTGAGCTTTTGCTTTACATTGCCATACTTGCGGGGCTGATGATTGTTGTTACGGATGCATTTACTTCGCTCTCAAAAGGACGCGGACAATCGCAAGCAAAGAGTGAGGTCAATGCTGCTATTCGTTTTGCAACAGAGAAAATTCGTCAGGACCTAAAAGGCGCAAGTGTGGTCACAACACCAATTTTAGGCACTGCATCGTCAACATTAAATCTTACCGCAAGCAGTACAGTAATAATTTATGATGTTTCTTCCGGTCAGCTTCGCCGCAAGGAAGGAGCCGGCGCCTATGTCGCCGTAACTGGGTCGAATATTACCGTATCGACTCCTACATTTACCCGCCTTGAAAATCGCAATACCTTTCTTGGCGCTACCACCACCGCGATACAAATTGCGATGGCGATGAGTTATAATTCATCTAGCACAGACTGGAGATATTCCGCTTCACTTCGTACGGCAGTAACTTTGAGATAAAATATAATTATGAAAACTCCCTCTACTCGCGGTGTCGCAACTCTTCCTACGGTGATGGTCATAGGCATTATAGCTCTTGCCGTGGCGGTTGGAGTAACCGCAGTGGCACTTACGGAGTCGTTTATCTCACAAGCGGGGATTCAGTCCAACAAAGCGCTTTTTTATGCTGAGGCTGGCGCTCGTGATGCTCTCATTCGCGTGGCACGTGACAAGACTTTTGCCACAACATCATACAATATTGATTTTACAACAGATGCTTCTGGATGTAGTGGCTTATGGAACGGATGCGCGACAATAGCGGTATCATCCACCACTCCCCAAACCGCCACCTCTACAGGAGCAGTGGGAGCCACCAAGCGCACACTGGTGGTTAGTATCGCCCAATCTACTGACGGTGAAATAGCCACCAGTACGACTACATGGAGCGAATTCACTAACTAGTTTAAAGTATCTTATCGTATTTTTAAAAATACATGTCCATGCTGAACTAGGCCAGCATCGACATGTATTAGTTTATCAATTAGAACCTGCCCACTATATTACCGCTGGTATAAAATATATCACTCGTATAATAATTGCATAATAAGTTAACGGTCGTTAACTTATTATGCAATAGGTATCAAGTGGTGTATGATTAAATATAGTATGAAAAGCGCAGAGCTAAAACTCAAAAAGAAGATACGAAATTCAAAAATTCAAAAGGTTCTGTTGAATACCCTCTATATCGCTGGTGTTTTAGGCGTAGCAGTCGTTGCTCCAAAGATGCTATCGCTCTTAAAGCATCTTGATCCCCAAAAGAAAGGAAGCAGAAAATCAAGTGTGAATACTGCAATTAAGAGACTTCAAGAGAAGGGGTTGGTTGTCTGGGAGAAGTCTGGTAATGGTATTTTTTTGAGATTAACAAACGAAGGAGAGAGAACACTTAAATTTATTGAGCGCAATGAGTTTAAGATTACTAAACCTAAAAAATGGGACGAGAAATGGAGAGTTATAATTTTTGATATAAAAGAAACGAAGAGGGGACTCAGAGATAAATTTAGGAGAACACTTGTGCGAATAGGATTTCTAAAGTTACAGGATAGTGTTTGGGTGTACCCATATAATTGTGAGGAGCTGATGACCTTATTGAAAGCAGATTTTATGATGGGAAAGGAAATTTTGTACATAATTGCTGACTCTATTGAGAACGATAAATGGGCGAAGAACCATTTCGGTCTTAAAACACCTAAGTAGAACCGCCAATATAAAATATACATTCTGCATAATAAATTCACGACCGTGAACTTATTATGCAGAAGATGGTACAAATGGCGCTTCAGTGTATACGGAAAACTACGCATCTAGCAGTGTTTCTATATACAGCCGCGCTCGTGGTACTGTGTGGACAGAAGCTACCAATTAGTTTCTTTTTATGTTTTTGTGATGATTATAGAACTCCAGTAATATTGATGTCTGTCGCCGTGATGTTTTTTGTTTTCTACTATTCCAAATACGCCACTTGGCGAGTGTTTTGACCTATATGTAGAATATTGTTAAGATTCTTTATATGAAGATATATACGGCAGGAGATAGGATGATAAAAATGTTCCCGACTGCAAGGCCACATGAAACTGTGGGTGAGATTGAGCGACAGCTCGTGCGTGAGGCAAAAAGATTTGAGACTATAAATTATATCTATATAACAAACGAGAAAAATCTTCTTTTAGGAGTAATTTCCTTGAAAGAAATTTTTAGCGCGGATAAAAATTTGGCAGTTAGGGATTTAATGGCAACAAAACTCGTGACTGCTCACTTTAGAGCTCATCAGGAAAAAGTTGCAAATCTCGCGTTAAAGCACAATCTAAAAGCAATACCTGTCACTGACAAGGAAGGTCTACTCCTAGGCATTGTTCCGTCTGATATAATATTAAAGATTCTTCACGAGGAGCACAGTGAAGACCTTTTGCGTTCTGCGGGTGTCGTGATTTCTAGAGATCCAGCAAAAAGCATCATTTCCGCGCCACCGTTGCTTTATTTTAGAAATCGTATTCCATGGTTAGTTTTGGGGCTTGGAGGCGGTGTGGTTGTTGCCTCTATCTTGGGCGCATTTGAGGACGCAATGCGAGAAATGCTTACGCTAGTCGCGTTTATTCCGGCAATTGTTTATATGTCTGATGCCGTTGGTTCTCAAACTCAAACAATTTTTATACGGAGTCTCGCAATTGACCCAGCGATGAAGATTAAAAAATATCTCGCTAGAGAAATGATTGTAGGAGTTGCAATCGCATTATTTTTGAGTGTTTTGATAGGCACGATATCGTTCATTTGGTGGGAGCCGGAGATACTGGCGTTGATTCTCGGATTTTCGTTTTTTACCACAATTATTGTCGCTATTGCGGTCGGCCTCCTTCTTCCATGGATTTTCTTGCGAACTAAAATTGATCCAGCAATAGCGACTGGACCGCTCTCAACCGTTATTAGGGATATTCTAGGTATTGTTATTTATTTCACGGTCGCTTCCATAATGATAAAAAGTTTTGCCGCGTAAAAATAATTTTTGCGAGTTAATGTAAATCAGTAAATTTGCGGATTGCCGCCTGCATTATTTCCTGCAATAAATCCCGTCGTCCAGCAGATTTGTAGACTAAAACCACCAGAGGGACGGTCAAAGTCAAGGATGTCGCCAGCGAGGTACAGATTCTCAATTTTCATCGAGCGCATTGTTTTAAAATCTATTTCTGCAAGAGCGACACCGCCTGATGAGACGATTGCCTTTTCTGCAGCAAGAAGTCCAGTTGGGGTAAGCGTTAAATTCTTCAAGAGCTTTACGGTTGCTAGACGTGATGTACGCGGAAGTTTGTTTACAAAGATTTCCGGGTCTTCGCCTGCAAGCTCTATGATAATTTTCGCGAGGCGAGGCGGTATGAAACCAGAAAGCGCGTTTATCCATTTTTTATTTTGTGCCTTTGAAAGGTACGAGAGAAGCTTTTCATCGAGAAGTGTTTGGTCGATGGACGGAAATAAGTCGAGATTTAGAGATACAGGACCTTCGCGCAATGCTTCGCCAATAGTTTGGCTCATGTTTAGAACGAGCGGTCCAGAAAGTCCGAAATGAGTGAAAAGAATTTTGCCGATTTTTGTATCGCGCTTCACAGAGTTTTCAATAAGCGTAATACCCACATTCGCGAGTGAAAGTCCTTGCATCTGCTTTACCCACGGCTCTTGTATTTTGACCGGCACCAATGCTACGTCAGGAGTGCGTATAGTATGTCCAAGTAAAGCACACCATTTAAAACCGTCGCCCGACGAGCCTGTTTCGGGGCGCGCAGTGCCACCAGTAGTGAACACAAATGTTTTTGCGGAGATAATGGCGTCCTTAGTCTCCACATTTACAACTACATTTTTTGACGACTTTATTTTGACGACAGGGAAGCCGGCAAGGACTTTTACTCCGGAATTTTTAATTTCACGCACCAAAACATCCCACACGCTTTGCGCAGTGTTGCTCTGTGGAAATACGCGGTTTTCCGCTTCGGTTTTTGTGAGCATTCCACGCGATTCAAAAAAGTTAATCGTATCGCTGGCGCTCCATTTTGAAAAAGGCGATAGAAGAAATTTGCCTTTCTTCCCGTATTTTTGCGCAAGAGCGCGATTGTCAAATGTTGCGTTGGTCACATTGCATCTTCCACCGCCGGTAATAAGAAGCTTTTTTCCGAGTGTCTTGTTTTTCTCCACAAGGATGACCTTTGCGCCACCTTTTGCGGCGGTAATTGCCGCGAGCATACCGGCAGGTCCGCCACCTATGACCGCGACATCGCAGGCAAGCTCTCTCTTATTTTCCATCCTTGTATTTTACACTATTTCTCGTATACTACCCATTGAATTGAAAGTTTACAAACTTAATGTATGCCAACTCCAAAACTCCGAGAAGTGAAATATAAAGTGAAAAAGTCAAACTCCGGACTCGGTCTTTTTGCGCTGGAACCGATTAAGCGTGGTACATGGATTATCGAATACGTCGGCAAGATACTTCGTGGTAAAGAAATAACACAGCATCCGGCAAATAAATACCTTTTTGAAACAAGTAATCGGCGTATGATAGATGGAAGTATGCGTTCAAACACTGCAAGGTACATCAACCACTCCTGCAAGCCAAATTGCTCGATTGAAATTTTTGGTGGACGCGTATTCGTTAAAGCGATTAAACGCATTTTGCCGGAGAGTGAGCTTACATACGACTATGGAAAGGAATATATCGAAGAATATATAAAACCATACGGTTGTCGCTGTGCGCCGTGCAAGACTCCGTCCGGGTCGGAATTATGAAGTTTTTGTACTCGTTTGCGTTGATACAAATATTGCCCATGCAATAGCGCACAAAAGTCCGGCAACAATAAGCGGTGATGAAGGAGACAGAGCAGCTGCAACAAAACCAGAAAGTACAGGAGGAATCATCGAGGCGACTGCGTTTATACTGCTTGCAATACCCATAATCTCGCCCTGAGCTTCTTTGGGGGCGCTCCTGCTCAAAAGCCCGGAAAGGTTTGACATAGTGAAACCGTTTGAGATGGAAAAGAACGGCGTGATGAGGAAAAGTTCCCACGGCGCGCCAGTTAGAGTTTGAAGTACCACAAACACGGCTGCACCCAGTATACTTTTTTCAAGAATAGTGCGCTCATTCCAGCGTCTGGTTGCCCTTCGTATTAGGAACCCCTGCGTTATGGCAATCCAAACTCCTACATACGCAAAATAAATTCCGATTGACTGACTAGTAAAACCAAAATGGTCAAAAAGAAAGATTCCAGCAAAAGTAGTGTAAAAGGTGAATCCTGCATTGTAAAAAAATGATGTTAGAAAAAGTGGTCTTAGTGTTGGCATGCGATACGCTCGCATGATATTTTTTATCCCACGAGCCAATTCTAATGGTTTTTTTGTACGCACCAAGTGGGTCTCCTTGAAAAATCGTGAGACGAAAATAATGTTGATAATTGCGAGTATTGAAGCAAACCAAAATGGCGTTGATGCACCAAAGTATGGAGATAATGTATGGTCGGAGAGAATTCCGCCAATAAATGGTCCGACAATAAAGCCTAGCCCAAACGCCGCGCCGATGAGCCCGAAATTTTTCGCGCGCTCAGCTGGCGGGGTAATATCGGCTATAGTTGCCTGCGCGACGGGGATGATGGCTGTTACGAATCCGTGAATCAAGCGTGTTACAAAAAGAAGCGCTACGCTTTTTATTGCGATACTTGTTCCCATTAAAATCTGAGCGGCGAGCGTTCCTATGAGGGATATAATAATTATTTTTTTGCGTCCGTGTTGGTCCGAGAGTTCACCAAGTATTGGTGCCGCAAAAAACTGCCCCAAGAAAAAAAGTCCAACAAGGAGTCCCGTCAGAATGTATCCTGTTTGAACACTCACTCCGCTTGCGAGCATGAAAAATTGCGACGACGGATCAGCAAAGAGGGAAGGGAGCACTGGAATGATAACCCCAAATCCAAGCAAGTCAAAAAATATGGTGACGAAAATTATAAAAAGCGGAGACTTAAGCTTAGACCGCATGAATGGAAGTATAACGCATTTAGTGTAAAACAAAACCCCGCCTCTCCATGGAGAGGCGGGGTTTTGTGAGCAGTGCTATACGCGCTCTACGTTTACTGCGCTCATCCCTTTCGGAGAATCCTCAGTTTCAAAAGTAACTTTATCACCCTCGCGAATGTCGTCAAATGCGACACCTACGAGTGAGTTTGAGTGGAAGAACAAGTCCTTCTGCATTCCCTCTGCGGTGATAAAACCAAAACCTTTGTCAGTAACCTTTTTTACGATACCTTTCATAAATTTAATTTATTTAGCTTAACCCGATTAATATACAAAAATATAGACAGACCTAGTTTAGTTTACGGCCAAGCTTTTGAGGCGAAGCCGTGAATCTACTGTTTCAGAATCATAAGATTCTAAAACGCGACTCTTCCTACAACCCCTACTACTTTTGTAGATACAGCTTAGCATACCTCAATAAAAAAGTCAACCCCAAATTTGGGTTTTGGCAGCCGTGCCGTGTTTAAAGGCTACTTTGCTCTCTGGTCGTAGTATTTAAAAATCGCCTTGATGCCTGCTAGATTTCTTTCCCACTCGACAGTTTCATGAGTTTTGAGCTCCACTGTAATCGCTGGAACATTGATTGAAGCTAGCCACCCCTCGGCATCACCGGAAATTTCGTACTGGTCAAATGATTTCACAGCTCTGTATCCCGAAGCTTCTGCGTATGCGTTCATTATGTCTAGTGTCTGGGGGAGAATACCGCGCATACATTCAGATGCATACACAGAATTTGCTTTGCTGTGCCAAAAGATTGCGCCATCGGGATTATATGCTAATACGAAATCTCGAATAGCCGATGCTTCTGGCTCAGAAAATGCTTTTGATCCAGCACTAACAATTTTATTCTTCCACGTACTTTTTGGTTTCCATTTGCAGGCAAAATTGCGATTGAGGTCAACTCCACGCGCATTGAAACGCCCAGTGCCCGCAACTTGCTCGATGACTGGCACATCATTTACATCAAAGCGGCCTTCTTTTTTAATTACGCGGTAGACCCCGTCCGGATTTGCGGATGGAATCACCGCGATAGTTAAATTTGTGGGAATTATCTCAGGATTCTCTTTTAAATAATCTATAAATTGATACGCTAAAACGACACTGTTCCATTCATATCCACCATGAATACCCCCGACAAACATTAGATTAGTTGCTCCTTTGCCGTATATATATGCCTCAATATCACGCCCTTCCACAGATTTGCCGATGACTCTGTGCTCCACTTGAACAGACTTTGGCTCTGTCGGTTTTATCGGTAATAGAGCGGGCTCTTTTTTATACAGACCGCTGATTGCAAATGTGAAAGCGCCAAGCACCCCAACAACGCCAATTATTATGAGGATTGGTTTCGCAGAACTCACTCTCATTATTTAGAGTAGTGCTTTAGCATTGCTTTAATACCTGCAAGATTTTTACTCCACTCAGTGTCCTCGTGTGTAGTAAGAAGCACGCTGATTGCTGGGACATTTTTCTTTGCAAGCCAATTTACCATATCGCCAGTTATTTTATAGAAATCAAAACTAGCGTATTCTTTGTATTTGGATGCAGTCGCGTAGATGTTTGTAAGTATTTTTGTTTCAGGCAAAACCCCATTATCGCAACTTGAAGAAAATACTCCAGAAGCGGAACTATACCAAACAACAACGGCTGCTGGGTTGCTGGCCTCTATATAATTTTTGAACGCCTGACTTTCTGGCTCAGAAAAAACTTTATTTCCGCCACTCACTGTTGTGTCTTTCCAGAGACCTTTTGGTTTCCAGTCGCAGTCGAAGTTACGGTTGAGGTCTACGTCATTTCCATTAAAGCGACCAGATGTCACTGTCTCTTTTGAGCTTGATACATCTGCTTTTGCAAAGCGACCTTCCTTGCCGACGACTTTGTTTAGACCATCAGGGTTTAAGACAGGAATGACCGTAACTTTTAGGTTCGCGGGGATAATGGTGGGATTTGCTGATAGGTAATCCATGAGTTCGTATGCTAGAAGAGCGGTGTTCCATTCATATCCGCCATGGATACCGCCGACAAACAATAGCTCCTTGGCGCCAGTACCATAGTGATAGGCTGTAATGGGGCGTTTTTCAACAGATGTCCCTAGAACAGACTTTGTTGTATCGACTGGTTTCTGAGTTCCTGTCTGAACAGAGCTCGTAGCCGTAACGTTATTTTGTACAACCTGTGCTAACTCAGGTGATTTTTTGGTTAAAAAATAAACACCCAAAACGATAATAACGATACTAACAGCAATGATTATTATTATTTTTTTCATATGTATATTTTATCACAAATATCTTTGTGTAACAATGCAAAGAAAATCGCCCAGCCACTAGAGTGGCTGGGCGATGGCTAACGAATATGTTCCGCAAATTTTCTTTCGAGTTTTTCGCGAGTGTCGCTTGGGCTATTTGTATAGATATGTAAATACTGAACTGCCTGTGTTCCGCAAACAATAATCCTCCATCCTCCATGAATTGGTTCAAATTTCATCCCGAAACGCCCGCTCTTTGATCGCTTGATAATTCCAAGTGAAATTTTCTTCACTTCCGGAAATGAGTTTAGGAGTTCCGCAACCCTTCGTGCCGCTTCTGTGACTGTAGTATGCCTGCAGAACTTTCCTCCGCCTATGTGTCCTTTGCGCTTTCCGTTTGCCATTGTAATCGCCTATTGTGATTGTCTATTGCGAAGTATCACAAAAAACCACCATTTTGTCAATTGCATTTATGTAGAGAATTTACCGCAGGCGTTGTTTGCCGAATCTTTAGAGAGATACTGTGATTTCGTTTGAATATACTCCGCATGATCCGCCGAGATATTCGCAAACTCTTGCATAGTATGTTCCAGCGCCATTGAACGCGTCAAGTGTTGCGCTTGAAGAACCAGTGTCTGATGCGTAGAAGTATTTGTCGTTGTCTCGTGTTGGGTATGTTGGGTTTGGATTCTTTGACCAAACGATTTTAAACCCTTCTTTTGAATAGCCGACAGGTGACCACTTTACTGTATTCCCAGACTTGACTTCAAGGGCGATAGAAGTAACCGTTCCCGCATTGCTAGTAGTTTCCTTTTTTTTATATTCATTTTCACCTTTTTTAATCAAGAAATCTTTTTGGCATTTAAGATTTTTGATTGAGGTTCTCACTTCCGCATTGAGTTCACCAGTTTGATTAAGACCGCCGTCCTTTTGGAAGGTTATGAGTGCGGCTTTTGTGATTTTTCCAAAATAACCTGTCGGTTTATGTTTAAAGTAACCTTTTTCTTTTAAGAAATTTTGAAGACCACCCACATATTCTTTTAGTCCGTCATCTTCTCCGTCACCGATAGACAAGTCAATATCAGCAAGAACGCACTGAACTTTATTTTTTCTAATTTCTTCAAGTTGATTTTGAAGTTTTGTTATTAAAGCAACAAGTTCTTCTTCCGAATAGCTTGAAACAGAGGTTGTTGTTCCAGAGGTTGTTTCTCGCGTTTCGCTCATGGCGAAAGCAAACACTGGGGATATCAATAAAGTCGATGCCACAAGATATACAAAAGATTTTTTTATCATTTTTTTATTGAATTATTAATGCTCACAATGTTGAAGACGGCTTCAAGGCGCCTTTCTTACATGGATGTTATTATATCACATGATCGCTTAATTGTACCATACAAAGTAAAATCCAAAACACCTCCGCCTGTCAGCTGACAGGCGGAGGTGTTTTTATGAGAAATTCTGAACCTTAGTCAGCGCGAAGGCAAGTTATAAACACATTTACAGTTACTGGAAGGAAAAATGTGAGATAGTCAGGATATGGAGTATCGGGACCGACTCCACTAAATCTAGTATTAGAGTTAGCTGATAACCCTAACTGGCTCCGCGGGTAGGCCCAAGGCACGAATCTGCTGATTCGGGATCGCCTGTTCCAGTCGACCATCCCGCGGGGAACAGAAGTATGAAAAAATCCCCACAAGGGGGGTGTTTTCAAACTTTGCTCGAATGGAGGGGCGCATTTCGAACATTTGACTGGATTGGAGAGTTCAGTAATGCTGAGTTTCACCTAAACGCAATCAATAACCTAATCCTGCTCGCTTAAAATACTCACTATTTAGACGAGTTGGCTATTAAGAGACAGTCAGCTAGTTCTCGGTTCTCTATCTCGGTTTGCCACCCTTAGTAGATGTCTTGTTAGTGAAATAACTTTCAAGACCAGCAAATTGTGCACCTACTTCCTTTCCGACCTGCGTTACCTGATTGTAACGATATTGTTCAGCTTCTACATCATTCGTAATGTAGTATGCCTCTGTTAATGCTGAGATGAGGTGATTATAAACGGTAATACCATATCCACCACTCAAATACCCCTCGTCTTGATTGGTGAGCGGTACAAGTGCGTCGTGGAGTGCTTTTGCGAGTGGAATGTCTTGCTTTTCATTGTAAATCACAAGTGTCCCGTCGTGAGATGCATCAGAACTTCCATTGTGATGAATTGAAACTAAGATGTCACATTTTCTTCCTGCTGCTAGTTGGCACTTATCAATAGCAATTTGGACTCTGTCTTTTCTGCTTGCAATAGTTTCGTCTCCCTCTCGTGTCAAAACTACTTTGGCTCCGGCGGTCTCCAACTTTGACTTGAGTGCAAGAACGACTGCAAGATTTACGTCTTTTTCTGCAACAGTGTAGGCGGTATTCACTGCACCTGTCTCTGTACCGCCGTGTCCTGCGTCAAGAGCAATAAGTGTGCCGTCAAATGGTACGATTGCTTGGGCAACTAAAAGCGGAACAGCGAGGACTAACGCGAGGAGAGATAAATATTTCTTCTTCATAATTATATGGTAGTTAGTTTATAAGATAGCTCCTCAATGGGGCGCAAAAGCTATGCATTTATAATACCATATTGCCAAACAAAAAAGCCACCTTGGTTTTTTTGTGCTCCGCGGGTAGGCCCGAGGCATGATTGCCGGGTTTTGGTTGAAATTTGAGCGGGTAGGGAGCGGTCCCGAGTTACTAAGTCGCTACGCTTATAAGTACTCGCGACCCCGGCTCAGTGTTGCTTCGCAACATCTTCCGCCCTTCGATCCCTAACAGAAGCCGAGCAGTCGGCTTCTTCCCGCGGAGCAAAAAAATGAAAAGCCCCCAGAAGAGGGGGCGTTCATTTTATTGCTCCGCGGGTAGGGATCGAACCTACGACCAAGCGATTAACAGTCGCTTGCTCTACCACTGAGCTACCGCGGAATATTTAATTTTGACTTCAGCGGTAATTCAGTGTTTCTACGACTGTTAAACAGTCGCTTGGCTAATTTCTATTGCCACTGAGCTACCGCGGAATATTTAGAGTGTAAAGCACTACCCATTACAGTAGTGGAATACAGGTTGCATAATAGCAAAATTTGGAAAAATTGCAAAATTTTGATATGATGCAAACTTATTTAATTTTAAATTTGGCGATTCTTATGATAATGAAAAAGACGAAGATTGTAGCGACTATTGGACCCGCATCTGAGAGTGAGGCGATGCTAACTAGCCTCGTAAGGGCAGGAATGAACGTTTGCCGTCTAAACTTTTCGCATGGCGCTCACGAGGAGCACTTTGAAAAGGTGAAGAATATTAGAGCTGTTGCTAAAAGGCTTGGCACTAACACAGCAATCCTCCAGGATTTGTCTGGTCCTAAAATCCGTATCGGTGACTTTTATCAAGACTCCGTAATTCTCAAAAAAGGAGATATCTTTACACTCACGACGAAGGCGTGTGTTGGAGATGAGACAAAGGCGTTCGTAAACTACGCAACTCTGCCAAAAGAAATTAAAAAGAGCGATTCGATTCTTCTTGATGACGGCAAAAAACACCTTGAGGTGATTTCTGTTCTAGGTACTGAAATCAAGTGCCGCATTATTGTGGGAGGCGAGACCAAGGGTCGTCGCGGAGTAAATCTCCCCGGCGTATCGCTCAAAATTAGTTGCCTTACTGCGAAAGACAAAAAAGATGTTCTATTTGGCATTAAACACAAAGTTGATTATGTGGCGCTTTCTTTTGTGCGCCGCGCATCGGATATTCGCGAGCTTCGAGCAATCCTAACAAAAGCAAAATCAACGGCAAAGATAATCGCTAAAATAGAAACACATGAGGCAATACAAAATATTGATGCAATTATTGCCGAGACAGACGGTGTGATGGTGGCTCGAGGAGACCTTGCTGTGGAGGTTCCCGCACAGGAAGTGCCAATTCTTCAAAAAATGATAATAGAGAAGTGTAATATGGCAGGAAAGCCGGTTATTGTGGCAACACAGATGATGGAATCGATGATTAAATCTCCTGTGCCTACGCGTGCCGAGGTTTCCGATGTCGCGAACTCAATTCTCGATGGAGCAGATGCGGTGATGCTTTCAGAAGAAAGCGCGCTCGGAGAGTATCCTGTTGAAGCGGTTGCTATGATGGCGAAGGTTGCTCTAACTTCAGAAAAAAATTATCCGCACCGAGAGGCACTTTATGGCGATATTCTTTCTCCAAAAAGTAACGGTATTTATAGTGACAGAAATGTCGTAGATGCTGTTACTTTTTCCGTTGTGAGTACAGCAGAGGCTGTTGGCGCAAAATTAATCATTGCGCTTACGGAGTCTGGTCTTACTGCCCGGATGGTTTCGCGTTATCGCCCGGCTCAGCCTGTTATTGTAATGAGCCAAAATGATTATGTGGTACGCCAGCTTGAACTTGTGTTTGGATGTTTTCCGGCACGCATTGACCACTTTACAACGACCACCGAAGTAATGAAGGTTGTCCGCGCATATGTGCTCAAACATAAACTTGCAAAGAAAGGGGATAAAGTTGTCGTAGCAGCTGGGGTGCCATTTGGACACGTGGGTGGCACAAATATGATAATGGTGGAGGTGATATAGTCACTACGCGGAACAATTGACAACTGACACCGTTTCGCGGACAATTAAACATATGTACATCAGGGTCCGCGTGGCGGCAGATGCCAAAAAGGAATCATTTGTGAAAAGCGCCAGTGATTCTTTTTTGATATCAGTAAAAAAGCCAGCAGAACAAAATCTTGCAAATAAGCGAGTACTCGAGCTTATTGCAGAGCACTTTGGAATAGTATCAAAACAAATCCGCATTATTTCCGGACACCATTCACCGGGGAAAATCTTGTCTATTCCTGACAGGAAATGATATACTGCAAATATGAAGATTAAAATAACAACAACAAATATCGAACTTACACACACCATTGAATCATATGTTGAGGAGAAAATGCGAAGTGTCGAGAAGTTTGCAATACCGCACAAGAGCGAGGACCCTATTATGGAAGTCGAAATTGGAAAAACGACCAATCACCATAACTCGGGCGATGTATTTCGCGCGGAGGTAAATATGCGCGTACGTGGCAAGTATTTTCGAGCGACATCTGAAAAGAGCGATTTGTACGCAGCAATAGACGATGTGCGAAATGAGCTTGTTCGCGAGCTTTCTTCGCACAAAGACAAAGCGCGCACGCTCTTTCGAAAAGGTGCGGGAATTATTAAAAATATGCTCCGTTTCGGCAGCGAAAAATAGTTTATCATAATCTTATGAGTACAAAAAATATTATTTTTATTACCATTGCGATAATTTTCATTTCTGGTATCGTGTGGATTGGTGGTAAAGGAAAAGTACCAAATCCTCCGGTAGTAACAGAAAATAAAACCGCGACAACAACAGAAAACAGACCAGTGGAAAAAGCAGAGGTAAAACCAATATCTAATTCGACAAAATCTATGACAACCGCAATAATAACTACCAACAAGGGCGCGATTACCATTGAGTTTTTTGCCGCGACAAAGCCAAAAACAGTTGAGAATTTCGTAAACCTCGCAAAAAAAGGGTTTTATAATGGCACACGTTTTCATCGCGTCATCAAGGGTTTTATGGTTCAAGGCGGTGACCCACTTTCAAAGGATACGAGCAAGATGAGCGCATGGGGGACTGGTGGTCCTGGGTATCAGTTTGCAGATGAGATTGGCACGGACAATAAAAATATAATCGGTACAATCGCAATGGCTAACTCCGGCCCCAACACAAACGGCAGTCAGTTTTTCATCAATGTCACAAACAACAATTTCCTCGACACTAAACACACTGTTTTCGCGCGTGTAACGGCAGGAATGAGCGTAGTAACCGCAATCGAGAATACCAAGACTGGACCAAATGATCGCCCCATTGAAGATATGATCATCGAGAAAATAGAAGTACGATAGTATTACTAAAACTTAATTAAATTTCATATATGACATATACGCCAAAAATGCCAAAAATGGAAATGCCACTCACTGGTCATTCAGAAAAATCCCAAAAATCTGACCATGAGCTTCTTCTAAAAACTCTTGATGTGTTAACAAAAAAAAGTCCGGAATGCGCAGAAGCTTTGTCGTCGTTATCAGATGAAGAAAAATCTGAGATAGAAAATAATTTGAACATGCTCGGTCATTCGTGGACTGTATTTAATGTAGTTGATTCATCTTCCGCACCGCAAGTACTTGAGAAAATAAAAGCATTTCAAAGTACTCAAGATATAAATATCCGCAAAAAAATAATTTCTGAAATAGTTGATTTACTAGAGTAAGATCTTCTGTCCTCGCAAAAATTCTTCATAGGACATCTCGCGCTTTCCCTCCGGAATGACGCGATCGAGAATGAGCGCGCCACTGTCTATATGTGCTTCAGTTACGACTACGCGCACATCTTTTTCGTTGCGTTTGGTTGTGAAGTACGCACGTGGCCATGTGTCGAATGCTTGAATTTTCCTGTACATTTGCATTGGGTCGTCATCGAGATATATTTGCCCAATGCCACTTGTCATTTTTTTTGTAAACGTGGCGTGCTCGTGGTCTTGCTCTTTTGGAGTAATGGCATTCGAGACCCAAAGTGGAATTGTTTTGGCAAGAAGTTTACCACCTAGAATACCGAGCATCTCTTCAAGCTCTCGCCCTTTCGGCGGCCAGTTCGCTACAGTAATTTTTTCTTGCGAGATAATAGGACCGTGGTCAACTTGCTCGTCGATAAGCATGATGGTCGCGCCTGTCTCGTGTGATGTTCCCAAAATGATGTCCGACAGAATTCCACTTTGTATGGGTGATGCCCCGCGGAGCTCTGGCAAAAGGGATGGATGTACATTGAGTGTGCCGTATTTAGGAAGGTCGAGAATTGCCCGTGGAACAATTTTGCCATAAGAGGCGATAACGAAGAGTTCAAAATCCAAAGTCGAAAGTCGCAAGCAAAACGGAGAATCTAGTTTCTCGGGTTCGAGAGTGGGGATATTGTGCGCGTCTGCCCAAACTTTTACTTCGCTTGGAGACATCTCAAGCCCGCGACCTTTTTTCCTCGGCGGGGCGGTAATAATGAGAGAGGGGAGGATACCGCTTTGCGCCAGCTCGTCGAGAATGATGACTGAAAAACGTGATGTCCCCCAGAATGCTAGTTTTAATTCTTTCATTTTATTTTCGCGACTCTTCTACTCGCCTTATTTTTTGTTCTTCAGCAGTAATTTTTTCCATATTGCGGGCTGTGTCAATAAAGAGCACACCATCAAGATGGTCAGTCTCGTGTTGAAAAATCTGCGCCAAGAGCCCGCTTCCGCCTCGTGTGAATACTTTTCCATTTTCATCATATGCGCGGACAGTTGTTTTTTGGCTGCGGGCAACTTCGCCGTAGAGAAAGCGTATGGATAGACACCCTTCGGGCAGCCATACTTTTTTGCGTGAGAGTTTTGTTATAACGGGATTAATAAAAACCATATTCGAATGCATGGTTTTTTTCTGCGTAGGAGATTTCGTTTCTGTGATTTTTTCGAATTTATGTAAAGAATCCTTATCGGTGTATTCAAATGCGCGGTGTGATACGACAAAAATTCGAAGCGGTACGCCGATTTGCGGGGCCGCAATCGCCACACCATCCTCTTCTTTTTCAAGAGTCGCCGTCATATCGGCGAGAATCTTTTTTAGGCGCGGAGAGGTAAAATCCTTTGGGTTTACTGGCTCGGCTTTTTCACGAAGTACTGGAGCTTCTTTTTGGACGATTTTTACCATAACTCAATTAGCATAGCGTATTTCAGCTCTTTTTTAAAGCAGATGGTCTGGGTTTACTTCGATAGTAAATTGTGTGGGGAGCACGCGGAGTTTGGCGAGGAGGTCATCGTTTGGCCAATTATCTTTAGCGAGTTTCAAAATCATGTGCATGCGGAAAATGTTCTTTGGTTCTTTTGCTATAGTGCCAGGCACGACCGGCGTGTAACTTCCCAAAAAAGTTTTGAGCCGTTCCATTTCTCCTAGAATATCGCCACGCTTGCCTCGAAGTGTTATTTTTATAATAGTGCTATATGGGGGATAAGAAAACTCTTTGCGGAGAGAGAGTTCATTTTCAGTAAAATCCAGGAGATTTCCCGCAAGGGCTTGTTTTAAGATAGTTGTATCGTCTGCGCGAGTTTGGACTGCAAGTGTTTTTGCAGTTTTTTCACGAAGGACAAGAACAAGCGCGAAAATACGTTCTGACATACGAATGTCTGGGATTGCAAATAGCGAGTCAATGGAGACAATGATGGTGTGATCGATAGTTTTTAACAGCGGAATAGCCATCGGAGTTCCAATGAGAATGCCACCGCGAGACTTTTCAAATTGCGCAATGATTTTTTTTGCCTGTGTTCGTGTTTTTGCATGGTCTCCGTCCAAAACAAAACGCGGAGTATTTGGAAAAAGGCTAGCCACTTCATCGTACACACGGTCAATCCCTATACCGACACCTTGGAGTTTCCAGCCACCGCAGTTTGGACAGGTTTCGTTTACGTTATTTTCGGGGACGCGTGTAAACCCGCATCCATGACAAATAAAAATGTTGGCAGTATTTCCGGCAGTTTCCTTCTTGTGAACCACAAGCGGCGTGTCACACTGAGGGCACCGCACCAGCGTCCCGCAGTCTCCGCATGCGGTCACTGGCGCAAGTCCTTTTCGTGATGCGAGCAAAAACACTTTTTCACCGAGTTCAGATGCATCTTGAATAAGTTTTTGTGCCTCATCGTTTATCACAATCATCTTTCTTTTTCCTGTGGTTTCTCGTATGGATTTTTCTTCTATGCGTGGATCCATCAGGATTGTTTTCGTATCACTCTCTGCTCTTGCGGAAATTCGCCCAAATTCGCCGACGGATCCATTCCCAATCCTTTCATGTGTCTCCGCGCGAAGTATCGGTGCTCCTATGATAAATGCGCTATCGCATGCGCGCGCGTAATCCTCTACAAAAACGCGTAAATCGAGAAGCGGACGAGACACCATTTTCCATGAGTGTGAGTGTTCTTCGTCAAGAATAATTGTTTTGAAGTAGCGTGGTATGCCTAAGTATTGCGCCGTGCCCACAATGAGGATTGCGTGCTTATCTTTTGTGGCATTTTGCCAGCCCATAAGAACTCGCTTTTTAGTGTAACTGCTGTGAAATGCAAACGTGTAATCTTCAATACCGCGCCCAAGCTCTGATGATACAGACAAAACATCTTCTTCGGTTGGCACGCATACAAAAATAGATTCGTTGCGCGCAAATGATTCTCGAACATGACGCTTGTATGCACCATAACGCCTCTCTGTGTCGCCTTGAATTGCAAGTATTTCAAAACGATTTCGAACCAGCTGGTTAGAAAAAGTTTTGGGCTCACCCGTAAAAATTTTTCTTTGAAAAACTTTGGCGGGTTCATCAAGCGCGTTCTCAAGATACGCATCGAGGACTATTTTGGGTGTCAGCGCGAGAAGTGTTTCGCCAAACTTTTGTGCTGAAAAATTTGCAGTTTCTTCCACTGATTTTAAAAATTCCGGCAACCAAATACGGCGTGGTTTTGCGCGTGTGATTTTTCGTACCGCATAATCGGAAGATTTCAGTGCGCTTTTTTCATCTGATACATCTCGCGACGAAAGGACAATAGCGGGCACTTCACGAGTGCGTATCGGCACCAGCACAGCCATCCCCACGGCAATAGGCTCTTTTGAAAAATATGTTAATGAGCTTTTTAACGCTCCTCGCACTATTGGGGCGACGGTGATAATTTTCATACCTTCATAGTACTCGAAAGTATTCAAAAGAAAAACTATCAGGACTGTGGTATTACATCACGCAATATTCATTTGGTAAAATGACGACTCGCATAGTAAGATGATACCTACATCAGTCTATGAGCAATAATTTTGTTATTAAAGGATTGGGTGGAGAGCACAATCTCCACGGCACTGTCCGCGTGACCGGCGCAAAAAATGCCGCACTCAAGGCTATTGCCGCGACCGTTCTTTTTCGTGATACAGTTACTCTCACCAACATTCCCGAAATAAGCGACTCGTTTCGTATGTTTGATCTTTTGAAAGACATGGGAGCGAATGTTGTGAATACGCATCGTGGTGCGTACACTGTTTTTGTTCCAAAGTCTTTTGCAACAGAACTTTCTACTGGTATCGCGAAAAGAATGCGCGCATCTATCGTGTTGACCGGTCCTATACTTGCGCGATATAAAAAAGTTTCTTTTCCTCACCCTGGCGGTTGCGTTATTGGAGCTCGACCTCTCGATTTGTTTGTAGATGGTTTTGAAAAGATGGGCGCAAAGGTAACGATAAAAGACGACTCATATATTGTTGAGGCAAAGGGCGGATTGCGCGGCGCAGAATTTTTCCTAAAAAACCAGAGCGTCACGGTTACTGAAACATTTATGATGGCTGGCGTGCTTGCAAAAGGAACTACGACAATTAAAAACGCCGCAACGGAGCCCGAGATTGCCGACCTCGCAAACTTCTTGAATAAATGTGGCGCAAAGATTTCCGGTGCAGGCACGCCAACAATTACTATCAAGGGAGGAAAACTTTTGGAGGGCAAAGGGCATCCGTATAAAACAATGCCCGACCGCATTGAAGCTGGAAGTTTCCTAATCCTCGGCGCACTTGCTGCCAGAGAGCTTCATATTACGAATTGTAACCCTTTGCACCTCGAGTCGCCAATTGAAATATTGCGTAGCGCAGGTGTATCAGTTGAAATAAAGAAAAGTGAAATGATTGTGCGCGCACCGTCGCACCTAAAGCCTGTTGATATTAAAACCCACGAGTACCCCGGCTTTCCGACAGACCTACAGGCGCCGATGACAGTGCTTCTTACACAAGCAGATGGAGAGAGCACTGTTTTTGAAACTATTTTTGAAGGACGCCTAAACTACACTGAGTCATTGTCTTCTATGGGAGCGTCTATTACGATGATGGACCCGCATCGCGCGCTTGTTCGCGGAAAGTCTTTACTTCACGGTCGCAAACTCCAGAGTCCCGACTTGCGCGCAGGTCTCGCATTCGTCATTGCGGCAATAGTTGCAAAAGGGGAGTCGGTCATACATAATGTGGACACTACAATAGACCGCGGGTACGAGAATGTGGAAAACCGTTTACGTGCCATTGGTGTTGACATAGAACGCGTAGATGAATCAGCATAATTTTATGGGATTTTTTGTAACAAAAATTGGTATAGATCTCGGCACGGCGAATACGCTTGTGTTTATTCCGGGTAAGGGTGTGGTGCTCAACGAACCATCTGTGGTCGCGGTGAACCAGCAGGACAATCGCATCATGGCGGTTGGCGCTGAAGCAAAACAAATGATTGGGCGCACACCTGACAATATCATTGCGTATCGTCCCATGAAAGATGGCGTTATTGCGGACTATCGCGTGACCGAAGCAATGATTCGTTACTATATGAGCAAGGCTCTTGGGAAATGGAATATTTTAAAGCCCGATGTTATGGTTTCTGTGCCAGCCGGAGTTTCTTCAACAGAGCGTCGCGCAGTTATTGAGGCGACTATCAAAGCAGGCGCAAAAAATGTGTACGTGGTCAAGGAGCCTATTCTCGCGGCTATTGGAGCGGGTATTCCTATTTACGAGGCGCGCGGACATATGGTCGTGGACATCGGCGGCGGCACAACTGATGTTGCAGTAATTTCCCTCGGCGGAATCGTCGCGTCAACTTCAGTAAAATGCGCTGGAAACAAAATAGACCATGCTATTGCCGACCATATTAAAAAAACATTTAATCTTGCCATTGGAGACCGCACCGCAGAAGAGGTAAAGGTGCGAATCGGGTCAGCTATTCCCGTTGATGACGAGCTCCTCCTCACTATAAAAGGGCGCGATTATGTTACTGGGCTTCCTCGGCAAGCGTCGGTGACAACCAACGAAATCGTGAAAGCGATTGACCGTGAACTTCGCGAGATTATTCGCGCAATCAAAGATGTTCTTCAGGAGACACCACCAGAGCTTGCGGCGGATATTATTGATCAGGGAATTATTATGACTGGTGGTTCATCCCAGCTCCGTAATTTCCCTGAATTAGTACTGCGTCGCACAGGAGTGAAAGCGGTTCTTGCTGAAGAAGCGCTCTACTGCGTAGTAAAGGGTACTGGTATAGCACTTGAGCACCTCGATACATACAAGAAAAGTATCCTCGCCAAAAAATAATCACACGTCGCGTATTTATTCTTTCCAAATCTAAATTCCATATTCTACCTAAATGGACCATATCTTCGAACATTATAAAAAAACAGGGTACTTGCACCACGCTCACATTATAGAAGGCGCGTATGCTGACATTGTGCCAAAGCTTCTTTTCTCTATTTCCAAAAATTTGGGTATCGAAACAAAAGGTAATCCGGATTTATCAGTTAAACTTTATGAATCGCTTGGTATTGATGAGGCTCGCGAGCTCAAAGACGCGCAGACGCGAGCTGCCTTTGGCGGTGGGCGCAAAATCTTTATCAGTGGCGCTGAATCATTCACCCATGAAGCGCAAAACGCACTTTTAAAAACATTTGAAGAGCCTACAGAAGGAACTCACTTTTTTATTATTATTCCGCGTGCGGAAATGCTTTTGCCTACACTTCTATCGAGAGTGCTGGTTGTATCCGGAAAAAGTGTACCTGAGGATGATGCAAAAAAACTGGCGGAGAAATTTATTGATTCATCGCTTGAAGACCGTTTTGTGATTGCAAAAAAAATGGCTGACAAAAAAGATCGCGAGACAGCCGACCGCGAGCTTTTTCGCCGTATGCTCGACCACATTGAACGCATTTTATACACACGAACAGTAGGCAATAAAGACGACACTACGAGCAATATTTTTCGTGAGATTTTTCACGCGAAAACATACCTTGCCAATCGTGGCTCCTCTCCAAAGATGCTTCTTGAACACATCGCTATCGTTTTACCAGTTAAGTAAGTTATCTTGATTCTGAACGGTTTTCGTGTTATTATGGCGATAAATGAAAGCACACAAGAAAAACATGAAGGAAGTACCTGTGCTTATTTCTGTTTCGGAATTCTTGGAGTCCTATAACAAAAACATGCCGTCCGGCTGGCCTCGCGCTAGTGCTGTGCTTTTGCAAAAGTTTAGAGATGCGCACACAACGCTCTTTACGCACGGCGACCTCTGGTCCCTCGACCAGCACCGAAAGAAAATGATGGATTGGCTTCCCCGCAACTCCGATTAAAAAAACATCTTCCACGATGTTTTTTTGTTTGTGCTAGAATTGAAGCTATGTTTATTACAAAAACGATATTTCTTAATTATGTCTTCTGCGCAAAGAATACATGGCTCAAGCTTCACAAACCAGAGCTTTTAGAAAAGTTCACATTGTCTGCTTTTGAACAGAATTTAATGGAGCAGGGAAATGATGTCGAGAAAGAAGCACGCAAACTTTTTCCACACGGTCTGGAGGTAACAGAAAAAGGAGATAATGCTGTAGATAAAACAATGTCGCTTATGGCAGAAAAAACCCCGGCTATTTTCCAGGCTACATTTATCGTAGATGGATTTATGGTGCGAAATGACGTTCTCGTGTGGGATCAAAAAAATAATTGTTGGGATTTGTATGAAATAAAGGGCACGAATTCGATCAAAGAAGGAGGAACAGACCACAACCACATCGATGATCTCACTTTCCAAGCGTCAGTACTTAATCGCGCTGACGTGCCAGTCGGGCGATATTTCCTTGTGCATTTAAATAAAGATTATGTTCGTTTTGGGGCACTAAATATAGAAGAACTTTTTTTGATCGAAGAACAGACTGAAAAAGTCCTTGCTGGGCTTCCCCTCGTTGAAGAACAAATGAAAACCGCAAAGGAATATCTGACAAGTAATAAAGAGCCAATCAATGGTTGCGAGTGTATTTACAACGGCAGAAGCCGTCACTGCACGACATTTAAATATTCAAATCCTGCCGTACCAGAGTATTCAGTGCACGACATATCGCGTATCGGTAGCAGTAAAAAGAAATTAGAGACTTTGATTGAATCAAAAATATACGCGCTCGAAGACGTGCCGGAAGGCATGGAACTCTCTGATATTCAAATAAACCAAATAGCGGTACATCGCCGAAAAAGGGAGATGGTTGATATTGACGGGATTAGTAGCGAGCTAAAGGATCTAAAATTTCCACTTTACTTTTTTGACTACGAAACATACGCGCCTGCTTTGCCTGCTTTTGATGGGTATAGTCCGTATCAACGAATCCCATTCCAGTTTTCTTTGCACATTTTGGAGAAACCCGACACCGAGATGACTCACGTGGAGTATCTCCATAAAGAGCTAAGCGACCCGTCGGAGCACGTTGCGCGCCTACTTGAGAAGCATATTGGCGCAGTGGGAACTGTCATTGCTTGGAACAAATCATTTGAAGCGGGCGTAAACAAAGAGCTCGCGCTCCGCATGCCTCTGCACAAGGTTACAATGGACCGTGTGAACAATATGCTCTACGACCTCATGGATGTATTCAAAAAGCAACATTTTGTGCACCCTGAGTTTCGAGGCAGTACATCTATTAAAAAAGTCTTACCTGCCCTTGTGCCAGAGCTTTCCTATAAAGACCTCGATATAAAAGAAGGCGGACAAGCGTCGAATGCATGGTGGGAAATGCTTTCGCCTAAAACTTCACCGGAAGTAAGTGCAAAAATAGCAAAGGATTTAAAAATTTATTGCGCGCTCGACACATACGCAATGTATGCAATATGGGAGAAACTACACAAGATGATCCGTTAGATTATGCCTTACTTCGTTTACATTCTTGAATGTGCGGACGGTACGCTTTATGCGGGAAGTACGAATGACCTCGAAAAAAGGATGCATAAGCATAATAATCTAAAAAGCGCCGCACACTATACGAAAATTCGTAGACCCGTGACTTTAAAATATTCCGAATCTGTACCAGATTTTGCCACCGCCCGAGCTCGCGAAGCCGAGTTTAAAAGATGGAGTAGAGCAGAGAAGTTAGACTTCATAAGCTCGCAAGTGATATAATGTAAATATGATAAAAACAGGAGAAAAAGTGCCACTAGATATAATTGTTTCAGATACAGATGGAGTACTCACATCTTTACGAGATTTTCTTGGTTCATATGTTGTTTTGTACACATATCCTAAGGACGAAACTCCCGGGTGCGTCAAAGAAGCTTGCAGTATTCGCGATGTGTACGCAGAATTCAAGGCGCTCGGAATCAATGTTATTGGTATTAGTCCAGACAACAAAGAGTCACATAAAAAATTTGCGGAACATCACGCTCTTCCTTTTCCACTTTGGACAGATACAAAACATGAACTTCTAAGCGAGCTCGGCGTTTGGTCATTCACTGGCGTCGATCGCACCACATTTTTAATAGACAAAGAGGGAACTGTGGCGCATGTCTGGGAGAAAGTAAAACCTGAAGGTCATGGGGAAGCAGTACTTAGTTATGTTACCAACATCATTCACTCAAAATGATGCCTCGTGAGAAATTTGAACAAATAGTACTTGATGAGCTCGCAAAAGTCCCAGAGAGATTTCAAAAGAAACTAAAAAATATTGTTTTTGTTGTCGAAGAAGAAGTTTCCGATGACACACGCGCGCAAAATAATTTAAAAAACGGAGAAGAACTACTTGGTCACTATCAAGGAGTTCCGCTTTCTTTTCGAGGTGACAGCTACGGTATTGGCATGACTCTTCCGGATGTGATTACGATATACCAGCGCCCGACAGAGGATGAAGCAGGAGGGGACATTACAAAAATTCGCTCTATTGTCCGCGAAACAGTTTTTCATGAAGTTGCGCACTATTTGGGAATGAGCGAGGCGGAAGTATCAGAGTGGGAAGCAAAGCAAGAGTTGATAGATTCTGATATACTAAAAAAATGAGTAAACTTATAAAAAGCTTTTTTTGGGCAATCGGGGGTGTGCGGACTGTATGGCGTGAAGAGATAAACTTCCGCATCGAAGCCACTATTAGCGTTATCGTTTTAGTGCTGGCCTTTTATCTAAATTTTTTGATACTGGAATGGATTATTATCATTGGATGTATGGGTGCCGTACTTTCTGCTGAAATAATCAACACTGCTGTTGAGGATTTGTGCAACAAAGTTGAGCCTAACACTGACCCAATAATCGGAAAAATCAAGGACATGATGGGCGGGTTTGTACTCGTCGTATGCACCACCTCGGCAATTATCGGCGTAATAGTTTTTTCTAATTACCTCTGACTACAGCCCGATACTTTTTTTGAGTGTGTCTAGCTCTACTCCTACAATGTCTCTATAAGCGCCTTCTTTTAGATTTCCAATAACGATGTTCATAATACGCACACGAGTGAGCTCGATGACTTTATATCCTTCGGCAGCGCACATACGACGAATTTGATGTTTCTTACCTTCAGTAAGTATGATACGAAAAATAGTTTCTCCAGACAGTCGTGCCTTGGCGGGTTTTGTCTTGTAATTCTCTATTAAAATACCGCGCTCAATATGGCGTATAAAGGTGTCCGTAATTTTCTTATCTACTTTTACTAAATATTCTTTTTCATGAGCGCGAGACGGCGAGAGAACTCGATCAGTCAATCTTCCATCATTTGTGAGGATGATAAGCCCCTGTGAATCTTTGTCGAGTCGCCCAAGCGGAAATAGTCCCCTTAGAGCTGGGAGCGATGATTTTATACTCTCGCCCTCTTTTTGTGTATCTGTTGAAATTCCACGTGGTTTAAAGTAAGCAATATAACGATGCCCCTCTTCAATTTTGGAAATAACTTTTGGAGAAACTTCGACCACGTCGTTGCTTGATGTTACCTTGTCGCCAAGTACCGCAATTTTGCCGTTTATTTTCACAAAACCTTTCGTAATGATCTCGTCGGCACCACGGCGCGTTGAAAATCCTTTGTGGGCAAGGTAGCGGTTGATGCGAACTGGAAAGGTGAGTGGTTCCATTGGACACGAACTATACCACTATCTAAAGAAAAAATCAAGGTTTTGCGCGAGATGGGAGTTTTGACAATGATAAGATATTTATCCACATGTGATTTTTACATTTTTATTTTTCAAAGCGTGTTACAATAAGAACAAGCGATCAGAATCTATTTAAATTCTAATCGCCACAAAATATAAATTTCCGCATATATGCGGGCTTGTCTTCTAGAACCCAAAAATTCCTGCTGCAAAATACTTATCTTTCGTCGACACATTTTTATGTGCCTCCTCGAGCTTCGTGTTTTTCGCTAGAAATTTTTTAGTTCTAGTAAGACATTAGAATTTAAATAGGTTCTTACAAAAAATATGCGCGTACTTATGTTCGGGTGGGAATTTCCTCCTCATAACAGTGGTGGCCTCGGCACCGCGTGTTTTGGACTTACGCGCGCGCTCGCGGCGCGAAAAATCGAAGTCCTTTTTGTACTCCCAAAAAAAGTTGGCGTTTCAGCCGACTTTATGAATATTCTTTTTGCGGACTCTCGTAAGGTAAAATTTTTGGAAATTGAAACACCACTTAAACCATATGTTACCTCCGATGGTTACATACACGAACGAGATAAAATATTGTCGGATATTTATGGGAACACGCTCATGCAAGAAGTACGTCGCTACGCTATGCGCGCGCGCGAAATCGCAAAGAAGGAAAAGTTTGACATCATTCACGCGCACGACTGGCTTTCATTTCTCGCAGGCGTTGAAGCAAAAAAAGTTTCCGGCAAACCGCTCATCCTGCACATGCACGCAACAGAGTTTGACCGCACTGGGGGACAGGGGGTGAATCAGGATGTTTATAATATTGAACGAGATGCAATGAACTATGCCGATGGCATTATCGCGGTCAGCAATTTTACCAAACAAAAAATTGTAGAACATTACGGCATTCCCGCTTCAAAAATCGAAGTGGTACACAACGGAATCGATGAATGTGATTATACAGATATTCCAAATAAGCTTTCGGAACTCAAACGGGCAGGACAAAAGATAGTCCTTTTTGTAGGACGCATTACAATCCAAAAAGGTCCCGAGTATTTTATTCGCGCGGCAAAGCGTGTTCTTGAAGTAAAACCAAACACTTTGTTTCTCATTGCAGGGAGCGGAGACATGGAGAGGCAAATGATGCTTGAGGCGGCGTACCTTGGAATTTCTGACCATGTTATTTTTGCTGGATTCCTACGTGGGGACGACCTGAATGCCGTGTACAGCGTAGCTGATCTTTTTGTGATGCCGTCTGTGTCGGAGCCATTCGGTATTACACCACTCGAGTCCATTATTGCAGGCGCGCCCGTGCTTATTTCGAAGCAGTCTGGTGTGTCCGAAGTCCTTACTCACGCGCTCAAAACGGATTTTTGGGATACGGAAGATATGGCGAACAAAATACTTGGTGTAATTTCACATCGCTCGCTTTGGCAGACTCTCTGGGGAAATAGTCGAGAAGAAGTGAAAAAAGTAACATGGGATGCGGCTAGCAAAAAGTGTATCGACTATTATGAAAAAATACTTTGTGACTGCGGGGTAGCTTCTGATGTACGGTATATCTGATATACTATTACTTTATGGCATCAATTTGTTTTTATTTTCAAGTACATCAGCCATTCCGCGTGAAGGACTATCGCGTGTTTGATATTGGGCGAGATAGCGAGTACTTCAATGATGACTCCGACCGTTCAATTAACAACAAAAAAATTCTCAACAAAGTAGCCGGAAAGTGCTATTTGCCGACAAATGCAATTTTGCTTGAACTATTGAATAAACATCCGGAGTTTAAAGTAAGTTTTTCTTTTTCTGGAGTTTTTCTTGAGCAACTTGAAATGTTTAGCCCGGAAACGCTCGAATCATTTCAAAAACTTGTTGCAACGGGAAGGGTGGAGGTCTTGTCAGAGACATATCACCACTCGCTCTCTTTTCTTTATTCGGCAGATGAATTTCGCCGTCAGGTAAAAATGCATCGAGAAAAAATTAAAGAACTTTTCGGCGTCACGCCGACCGTTTTTCGACACACTGAGCTGATTTACAACAATGAGCTTGCTCTAGAGATTGAGAAGATGGGATACAAAGGTATTATCGCGGAGGGAGCCGATCATGTTTTGGGGTGGAAAAGTCCAAACTTTTTGTACCGTCCGCGCGGCACACAGAATTTGAAACTCATGCTTAAAAACTACCGTCTTTCGGATGACATAGCGTTTCGTTTTTCGTCAAAAGATTGGGCTGACTTTCCTCTTACTGCGCCCAAGTTTGCCAATTGGGCAAATCAGGTGAACGGCAACGGTAATGTTATCAATCTCTTTATGGACTACGAAACATTTGGCGAACATCAATGGGAAGACACCGGCATTTTTAATTTTCTTCGGCACCTGCCAGGGGAAATTTATAAGCATCAGGACAATGATTTCGTAACACCATCGGAGGCAATCGCGCGTTATGAGGCGGTAGGAGAGCTTGATGTGCACAACTTTATGTCGTGGGCAGATGTCGAGCGCGACCTATCTGCATGGCTTTCAAACCCTATGCAGCATGACGCCATACAAAGTGTTTACAAACTTGAAGAAGATGTACTGGCAACATGCGATGATAAGCTCATCAGCGATTGGCGAAAACTCCAGACCTCGGACCATTTTTATTATATGTGCACCAAGTGGTTTAATGACGGCGATGTGCATAAATATTTCAACCCCTACAATACGCCCTACGAAGCATTCATCGCGTATATGAATGTACTACAAGACCTTCGTCTACGTGTTGTGGGGCATCCGTCATACGCAAAAAAGATTAAGGTCAAGGAGTTGTCATAAAAATCCCTATACAAAAGTAAGGTGTGGGGGTATACTTTGTATATGTCTAAGTCCCTTTCTCTTGGTAATGGAAATATTCTTGTCTGTACGGACAAGCGCGCGCAGGTGCGTGATTTTTATTTTCCATATGTGGGACTGGAAAATCATGTTGGCGGGCACTACACGCATCGCATCGGTGTTTTTGCCGATTACCAGCTCAATTGGTTTGACCACTCAAACTGGGACATACAAATTCGTTTTGACGGAGAGTCTTTGATCGGCAAAACTGTCGCAAAAAACGCGACGCTCGGTGTAACGCTTAATTTTTCAGACGCAGTCTATAATGAGAAAAATATTTTCCTGCGGGAGGTAAAAGTGACGAATGATTCTAATCGCGCTCGAACGATAAAACTTTTCTTCGGGCATGAGTTTGAGATATATGAATCGCACCGCGGAGACACGGCATATTTTGATCCGAAGAATCATGTGGTTATTCACTACAACGGCAAACGAGTGTTTTTGATAAATGGCTCCTCCGAAAAAGGCAGCTTCGATGACTACACGACAGGCATATTTAAAATAGAAGGGAAAGAAGGAAGTTTCAAAGATGCCGAAGACGGCCAGCTTTCGAAAAATTTAATTGAGCACGGACCATCGGACTCAGTAGTTGGTTTTTATGTTGACCTAGCGCCTCACGAATCAAAGACTATCTACTACTGGATGGCATCGGCTAAGTCTATCAAGGACGCTATTGAGCTAAATTCCTATGTAATTGAAAAAAAACCGGAGCATTTGCTTCGTACCACACACGACTATTGGCACGCATGGGTCAATAAATACAACTTTACTTTTTACGGACTTACACAAGACGAAATAGCGCTTTTTAAGAGTTCCCTTCTTACTATTCGCTCGCACGCAGACAACAGAGGGGCTATTATCGCATCGGCGGATTCTGACATGCTTCAAAACGGCCGTGATACATATAGCTATATGTGGCCTCGTGACGGCGCATTTTCTGCAATGGCTTTTGATATGGCCGGTGACTTTAATGTCGCAGAAAGATTTTTTGATTTTTGTGATCGCGTCATTACCGAAGACGGATACTTTATGCACAAGTATCGCCCAGATGAATCTTTAGGAAGTTCATGGCATCCATGGATGCGAAACGGGAAGATGGAGCTTCCGATTCAGGAAGATGAAACCGCGCTCGTGCTCATTGCCCTATGGAGGCATTATTCCCAGTCAAAAGATCTTGAGTTTATCGAAAAAGTTTACAATACCCTCGTAAAACGCGCGGCGGATTTTATGGTTTCATATCGTGATCCTAAAACACGCCTCCCAAAAGCATCTTACGACCTCTGGGAAGAAAAGTTTGGAATTCATACATTTACGGCGGCCTCTGTGTACGGAGCGCTCATCTGCGCGGCGAAGTTTGCAAAACTTTTGGGTAAAGTAAAAAGCGAGCAGATCTATACTAGCACCGCATTTGAGATTCGTCAGTCAATCCTGACTTATTTGTATGACGAGAGCAAAGGGATATTTGTAAAAATGCTTAATGTTGCGGAGAATGGAACTCTTGATTACGATCGAACTCTAGATATGTCTAGTGTTTATGGTATCTTTGCGTTTGGTGTTCTCGATGTTGATGACCCGCGTCTTGCACGAGCAATAAAACAAGTAGAGGAGCGAATTCTCGTAAAAACTGCCATTGGTGGCATTGCTCGGTACGAAGGAGACATCTATTTTCGTGATACGACGAGAGTACCGGGAAACCCATGGATTATTACGACGATGTGGCTCGCACAATACTATATTGCGCGCGCCAAAACCGAAGCGGACTTTGCGCCAGTACACCAGTGGCTTGGATGGGCAGTAAAACACGTTGGTGCGTCGGGTGTTTTTTCAGAACAGCTCCACCCATATAGCGGCGCACAGCTTTCCGCAACGCCTCTCACATGGAGTCATTCCGAATATATTATGACTATTATAAAATATCTCGACCGACTCGAAGAACTCGGAATTTGCTTAAAATGCAACCCGCTGTATACTGAGAACTAATTTAGTTTAATTAAGTTAAATAAAATGACACCAGTTCATTCAGAGCCATCACCAGTAACACCACGCGATGAAATAGGTTTTAGAAAGATATATTCTGATTTAGTACGTAACCAAAAAATAACAACTATATTTCGTCCCGGAGAACGAACATGCAACCTCAACAAGGGGTTTTGCGAAGAGGAAATAGTTGATATAAAAATTATCGACAAGGTTGGGGCGGATTGGGCGACTCTGCCGCCAGAAACAATTTCTTTCAATCAAAAAGCTCAAATCTTGAGTGTTGATAACAGGGAAATAGGTTCTCTCGTTGTTGATGATTTTCGTGGATCTAGTCCTGATATTTTTGACAAACAATCTCTTGTTTATAATCTTGGTGTAATTTATAATCTTTCCCCATCTGAACTCGCTGATGATTGTATTGTTACAAAAACAACGTTTATTTATTTGTAAAAGTACCCGAGCTTTTCTTTGCCAACTTTACTATTTCGTGATACGCTCAAAAAAGAAGTTCATAATTATTAGCGACGTAGAGTGAGAGAAGTGAGAAAGTAATCTTTAACACTTCCGAGCCGAGGAGCTAATATAAGGGTAACTACCGCTTTTATTGCACACACAATGGAAAAAGGAGAAAATTTTATGGAAAATCAGGATCAATTTTGTAACGGCTTGCTTCGGTTTGCAAAAGAACCAGTTAAAAACTTAGATTCTTTGTCAGACCTTGAAAGTCATGCTCATTACGGTATAGCCTTGATTGAACATGATTATCCGGGAAAAACCCCAGCGATGTGGAATGCTGCGTATAAGCATTTCGGCATAGATGGGGCTGTGGCGATGATGGTCGGTGATCCTAAAGATACTGTCGGGATTCTTAGCACGCTCAAGGCGGATCCAAAATATATCGGCGGAGGAGCAGGTGTTGGGTTCAAGGATGTGGCTTTTGATTATGTCGATGAGCTTGATCCTTTGGCAAAAGCCATTGGGGCTATCAATCTCATTCAGAAACTTCCTTCCGGAGAACTCAAGGGGTGGAATACTGACGGGATTGGATACCGACAAAGCCTCGAGAAACTTCTTGAACAAAAAGGAGAGACTCTTGGAAATACTAAGATCGTCATGCTTGGCGCGGGCGGAACAGGCAACGCTGTTGCGATTGCTCTCGCGGAAAAAGGAGCTGAGATTGTTATTATTAATAGGACGTTGGAAAAAGCGGAAGAGCTTGCTCGTCGCATTAACAAATTTATCGGCGAGAATCGTGCAAGAGCTATGGGCGAAAATGCAATAGCAAAGGAAGTTCTTGATGCTTCGGTAATAATTAATGTTTCTACAAAGGGAGCAACTGGTGCATTTGAGGCATATTCCGCTCTTGCGAAAGCTGTACTTCCTGCTACCGTTGAAAACATCTCCGAAAATCTGAGATTGTCTGAAAATATTTTTGCTCGCATTCCTACAGATGCAATCTTGAGTGATGTTGTCATGCGCAGTACGCCTAGTCCTTTTTTGGAAGGAGCGTTTGCTCATGGATTCGAAACGCTCGACGGTATTCCTATGGTAATTAACCAAGGCGTAGAAGCATTTCTGATTATTCATGGTAAAGAAATCGGCGATAGTGACAATGTTCGGAGCCAATTGCGAGAAATTATGCAAAAAGCTGCAAATATGTAAATTTTGTATTTTTAGGGTCGCACCTTTGGTGCGACCCTATTTTTATGATAATATAGAAAATATGTATATTTTATTTGATATTGGAGGTACAAAAATGCGCGTTGTTTCGGCCGACCGAAAAAAATTTCTTGCAGAGCCAGTTGTTATTACAACTCCAAAAGATTTTGACGAAGGGATAGAAACGCTGAAGCGTATCATTAACAATCTTGCCAGCGGTTCGCCAATCGAAGCTATTGTTGGCGGGATTGCGGGCCCACTCAATCCTGAAAAGACGATGCTTGCGCGAAGTCCAAACCTAAGTGGCTGGGTGGGACACGATATCAAAAGTGCTCTTGTAGAGACCTATAAGGCCCCTGTATCATTAGAAAATGATGCCGCGCTCGTTGGTCTTGGTGAAGCAAATTATGGCGCAGGGCGAGATAAATCCGTTGTTGTTTACATTACCATAAGTACTGGAGTAGGCGGTGTACGCATCGTAAATGGAAACATTGATCAGAATGCGCTTGGTTTTGAGCCAGGACACCAAATAATTGATCCGGATAATAGTCTGTGTCCGACGTGCGTTGGGAATGACCTTGAAGCATATGTATCCGGTACTGCTGTTGAAAAGCGTTTTGGCAAAAAACCATTTGAGATTAACGACGCTCTAGTGTGGGATGAACTAGCAAAATTCCTAGCATACGGGCTCAACAACACCATCGTGCATTGGTCTCCGGATATTGTCGTCCTCGGAGGCTCAATGATGAAAGAAGTTGGCATACCCGTTCCTGCGGTTACAAAACACCTTGCGGAAATAATGAAGATATTTCCAAACATTCCACCGATAGTAAAAGCTGAACTCGCAGATTTTGGCGGACTCTACGGAGCGCTTTCATACGCTCGCTCGCATTATTACTACTAAAGTCCCACTATAAAAAGAAAAACCCCCGCGTGAGCAGGGTTTTTGAAGTAAAGTATTACAAAAATATTTACGGTTTGGGAGCGGCCTATACTTTTTTGGGATAGATCCCCATGTCTTTCGGCCCATGACTACATTTTCACGGAGCGTTAAACTTTTGAAATTAGCGATGTCTTCTGGTATAGGATTTCCCCATGGAAGTTTGTTATTATTTCCGATTCCGCGATTTCTGTCCATTGCCGCTACTAGAATAATTGCCATAAAACACTCCTTTTTGTTTACAATCTCTAAACAGATTACAAATAAATATATATTTCGTCAAGTATGCTAGAATACCGAAAATGAAGCCACAAAAACCGATATCGTTTACGATTTCAAAAAAGATGCGCGGTCTCGGTCGCGCAGGTGTTTTAGAGACGCCGCATGGTACCATACAAACCCCCGCGTTTGTAACTGTAGGAACAAAAGCGACTGTTAAAGCGCTTACACCGGAGCAGGTGTCGAGCCTCGGAGCTCAAGTGGTACTTGCAAATACGTATCACTTGTATCTTGAGCCAGGGGATGAAATCGTGCGCGAAGCGGGTGGCTTTGGAAAATTTATGAACTGGCATGGGCCGACAATGACGGACTCAGGTGGCTTCCAAGTTTTTTCTCTCGGTGTTGCATTCGGCTCAAAAGTTGGAAAGCTCGCAAAGGTTGGTGAGATTATTGCTGGAAAAGAAATTGATACAGAGGACAAGGTGGGGAAGTTGGCAAAAATTGATGAGGACGGCGTAACTTTCAAATCATACAAAGATGGGAGTGAGCACCGCTTCACGCCAGAGCGTTCAATGGAGATTCAGCATAATCTTGGCGCAGATATAATTTTTGCTTTTGACGAATGCACTTCACCGGCAGCAGCTTATGAATATCAGAGAGAAGCGATGGAACGCACACATCGCTGGGCAAAAAGAAGCTTGGACGCGCATCAACACTTGGAAACCCGACGTCCAAGTGGGCACCAACAGGCACTGTTTGGTGTTGTGCAAGGAGGTCGCCACAAGGACCTTCGTGAAGAAAGCGCAAGAGTTTTAGGCGCGATGGATTTTGACGGCTACGGAATCGGCGGGTCTTTCGATAAAGACGATATGACAACCACTGTGGGCTGGGTGAATGCAATTCTTCCAGAAGATAAACCGCGCCATCTTCTTGGTATTGGCGAGCCGGAAGATTTATTCGGCGCAGTAGAAAATGGATGTGACCTTTTTGATTGCGTTGCACCGACACGCACAGGACGAAACGGCACACTTTATACTCGTGATGGGAAAATAAATATGCGTAATGCAAAGTTTGCGCGCGACTTTACGCCCATTGATAGCGAGTGCGACTGCTATACCTGCAAAAATTATACTAGGTGCTATGTTGCGCATCTGTTTCGTTCAAATGAAATGCTCGCCGCTACACTAGCATCAATTCACAACCTACGCTTTTTAGTGCGCCTCGTCGACCAAATGCGCGAGGCAATCCTTGACGGTACATTTGATACCCTCAAAACAAATTTCTTGGAGCGGTATTACAAAAATTAGAGGGATAATAAAATTATCCCTCTAATGCAACTTACTGTAACCTGTTAAGGAAATTACAAAAATGGCCATTATGAATATTACGAACCATCTGCACCGTTCACATCTTAGCCAGAACTCTGCGAGATTTTTCATTCCTCATCCTACAATTTGTCGAGACGAGAATGCCGCAATTACACCAAGAGTAAATACAACACCTAGTACCCCAAGAACCCTCCACTTCTCTTCTTCTTTAATATTTATGCGAATAATGGGAGCAATGAAACATGCAAAAACGAGTATCACGATACACCACGCAATATAATCCCACGAAAACAAAAACTGACAGAACTTTATCAGCATAAACCCCTCCGATTTAGCGACACAATCCTTACTAAAACTACCATTTTATGATATATTGTCAACCTCAATGCCTACTTTCAACTTAAAATCAGATTGGCCACCCGCGGGGGACCAGCCAAAGGCAATCAAGGAGCTTTTGAGTGGAATTGCAAAAGGCATGCGCGCGCAGACCTTGCTTGGCGTGACTGGTTCTGGTAAAACCTTCACAATGGCGAATGTCATCGCCTCTGTCGGCAAGCCGACACTTGTCATTGCGCACAACAAAACCCTCGCGGCACAGCTTGCTCAGGAATACAAAGAATTTTTTCCCAATAATGCGGTGCATTATTTTGTTTCCTACTACGATTATTATCAGCCCGAGGCATACATGCCGACGACAGATACCTATATCGAAAAGGACGCGCAAATCAACGAAGAGATAGACCGCCTTCGCCACGCCTCCACACAGGCGCTCCTCACGCGTCGAGATGTCATCATCGTGGCATCGGTTTCATGTATTTACGGTTTAGGAAGTCCAGCCGAATATGAGAAAGAAAATATGAAGATTACAGTAGGGCAAAAAATCGATCGTAAAGAATTGATGCAAAAGCTTATAGCGATTCATTTTACTCGCACGAATGCAGACCTTACCCCCGGAACATTTCGTTCTATCGGAGCGCTCATTGAGATAATGCCAGTGTCTGAAAAGATAGTGTGGAGTGTTACACTTGGAATGAATGGTATACAGTCGATCAATAAGGTTGATCCAGTGTCACAAAAAATTATAGATGTACCTAAGTCATTTTTTATTTTTCCTGCGAAGCATTTTATTACCAACAAAGCCGAAAAAGACCGCGCGATAAAAGCCATTAAAGCAGAGCTCACGACACAGCTCAAAAAATTCGAAAAAGATGGCAAGCTTCTAGAAGCAGAGCGTTTAAAGCGTCGCACCACATACGACCTTGCAATGATTCGCGAAGTTGGATACTGTAATGGCATCGAAAACTACTCGCGCCATATGTCAGGTCGCGCGGAAGGATCTGCGCCAGACACACTACTTTCATATTTCCCGCGTACAAAAAGTGGCAAACCTGACTTTCTTACAATCATTGATGAGTCTCACGTAACGATACCGCAAATTGGTGGAATGTATGCCGGCGACCAATCCCGCAAAAAAACATTGGTAGAGTTTGGCTTTCGTTTGCCGTCTGCAATGGACAATCGCCCGCTTCGCTCAGAGGAATTTCATGAACGTGTAGGACAAATGATTTTCACTTCTGCAACTCCGTCCGTTTACGAGAAAGAAAACAGCGAGCAAGTGGTTGAGCAGGTAATTCGTCCGACCGGACTCATCGATCCGGAGATTTCTATTCGACCGATACTGGAGAAGGGAGAGTATAAGGGCCAGATTCAGGACTTCATCGCCGAAACAAAAACTGCGGTTAAAAAAGGCGGGCGGGTAATTGCCACCACGCTCACCAAAAAAATGGCGGAGGACCTTTCGGAATATTTAAAAGGGGAGGGGATAAAGGCCGAGTATCTGCACAGCGATATTAAAACACTTGAGCGTATTCAAATCTTGACCTCATTTCGCAAGGGGATATTCGACTGCCTTGTAGGTGTAAACCTTCTTCGTGAAGGGCTCGACTTGCCCGAAGTCACCCTTATCGGTATTCTCGATGCCGACAAAGAAGGATTTCTTCGCTCCGAAACTTCGCTTATTCAGATAATAGGCCGCGCGGCGCGAAATGTTCTAGGGCGCGTGATTCTTTATGCCGAGACTATCACGGGGTCCATAGAGCGCGCCGTAAGCGAAACAAACCGCCGACGCGGTATTCAGGTGGCACACAACAAAAAGCATGGCATCACTCCAAAAACTATTATCAAACAAATAAAAGACATTACCGAACACCTCGAGACCGACCATATGAAAGCAGTGAGGATTAATCTCGATATCGACGCTCAAGTCTTCGCAAAAAATCCCGAAAAACTTATTAAACTTAAAGAAAAAGAAATGTCCAAAGCGGTGAAAGAACTCGATTTTGAGACAGCGGCAATCTTGCGGGATGAGATAAAACTACTCAAAGGAAATATACAATAGCTCAAATGTGTGGTATTCTTGCATACTATGTCAGAAAACAAGAAACAGAAGGCATTAGACAAAATCACCGTTCGTGGCGCTCGAACACACAATCTGAAAAATATCAGCTTGGAAATTCCACGAGATAAAATGATTGTTTTTACAGGACTCTCGGGCTCTGGAAAGTCTTCGCTTGCTTTTGACACTATCTTTGCCGAGGGTCAGCGTCGGTATGTTGAATCTCTATCGGCATACGCACGGCAATTTTTGAATCAAATGCAAAAGCCCGATGTTGATGAAATCACCGGACTTTCTCCGTCTATTTCAATTGACCAAAAGTCGCACTCATCAAATCCGCGCTCGACTGTCGCGACCATTACAGAAGTCTACGACTATTTGCGCGTGCTGTATGCGCGTATCGGCAAGCCACATTGCCTTGTATGCGGTACTGAAATTAAACGCCTCGGCAATGAAGAGATTTTGAATTTTATAATGGATGAAGTCAGGGGTGTCGCAGGGAAAAAGGCAACCTCAATGCGTATTTTTGCACCGCTTGTTCGCGGACGCAAAGGGGAATACTATCAACTCCTGTATGACCTTCTCGGAAAAGGATACTTGATGGTGCGCATTGACGGCGTTATGCACAATCTCCGCGAGAAAATTGAGCTTTCAAAAACAAAGAAACACGAAATTGATGTTCTTGTTGATGAAATTTTGCTTACCGATTTCAAAGGAAAAGAAAAAGGGCGTGAGAGGCTAGGCGAAGCCGTGGAAAAGGCGCTTGATGAATCTCAAAGCTTGGTTCGTATTGTATTTGCAGACAAGAAGTGGGACATAAAGGACTTTATAATGTCCAACCGTTTTGCATGTCCAAATGATGGTTTTTCATATCCTGAAATAGAGCCGAGACTTTTTTCATTCAACTCGCCATACGGCGCATGCGCTCTTTGTAATGGCCTCGGTACGAAACATTTCTTTGGAAACGAGAACTGTCCAGACTGCGAAGGCGCGCGCCTTCGCAAAGAAGCACTCAGTGTTTTTGTAAGTGGGAAAAATATTGTCGAATTGGTAAATATGTCCATCAAAGATGCGTCAGATTTTTTTGCGAACTTAAAAATTTCCGCGCGTGATAAAGATATTTCCGTGCCGGTAATAAAAGAAATTCAAAATCGCCTTTCGTTTATGTTGGAGGTAGGGTTGAATTATCTGACTCTGAGCCGTCGCGCGGGGACGCTTTCCGGAGGGGAGGGTCAGCGTATTCGCCTAGCGTCTCAGCTTGGTTCACGCCTTGTTGGGGCACTTTATGTACTCGACGAACCAACCATCGGCCTACATCAACGTGACAATGACCGGCTAATCAAAACCCTCAAAGATCTTCGTGATATGGGTAACACTATTATCGTTGTCGAGCACGATGAGGATACTATTTTTGCGGCAGACTATATGGTTGACATCGGACCCGGCGCCGGCGTGCACGGTGGGGAAATCGTGGTTTCAGGTGACCTTGATGAGCTCATTACAAATACAAAAAAATACAAATCACTTACACTCGATTATTTGCGTGGTGATGTTTCCGTAGCTATTCCCAAAAGGCGCGACATCGATAAAGGACACCTTCGCATTCGCGAAGGAACTGTTTTCAATATTAAACGTTTGAATGTTGATATACCACTAGGTAAACTCGTTGCCATTACGGGTGTGTCTGGGTCTGGGAAGTCAACTTTAATGTACGAGCTTATCCATAAAAATTTACAAGCGCGATTAGAGCGTCGTTATCGTACCAACGATATTTATAATTGCGAAGGTTTTACTGGCACAGAATACCTTTCACGTACTGTACTTATTGACCAATCGGCAATAGGCCGCACACCGCGCTCAAACCCTGCAACATACACCGGCTCATTTACCTATATGCGCGATCTCTTTGCCGAGACAGCCGAGGCGCGCTTGCGTGGCTGGGGACCGGGGCGTTTTTCATTCAACGTAAAGGGCGGTCGTTGCGAGACTTGCCAAGGCAACGGCACTATAGCAGTCGAGATGCATTTTCTGCCAACGGTGTATGTTACATGCGATGTGTGTCGCGGGAAGCGTTTTGAAAAAGACACCCTCGAAATAAAATACAAAAAGAAAAATATTTACGAGGTACTCGAAATGACAGTTGAGGAAGCACTCAAATTTTTCGAAGACATTCCTTCGATTTATGATCGACTGAAAACTTTAAGTGATGTTGGTCTTGGATATCTTAAACTTGGGCAGTCCGCAACAACACTTTCTGGCGGAGAGGCTCAACGCGTAAAAATATCATCCGAGCTTTATCGTCCGCATGTAGAGAAAACAATTTACCTGTTGGACGAACCAACCGTCGGCCTTCACTACGAAGATGTTCGCAAACTAATTGAAATCTTGCAAAAGCTTGTCGACAAGGGCAACAGCGTGATCCTCATCGAGCACAATATGGATATCATAAAGAGTGCGGACTATGTAATAGATATTGGCCCCGAAGGCGGGGAGGGTGGTGGACAAATAGTGGCGCGCGGAACCCCCGAGCAAATCGCCGCAAGTCCAAACTCGCACACTGGCAAGTATTTAAAGAGAATCTTGAAAAGAAAATAGCCACTGATTAAGTGGCTATTTATGGTGGATTTATTTTCTTTGTGGAGTATGGAAAATATCAACAGCCACCAGATCAGAGGGCGCGGTGTATCCGTTTAGGTTCTTGTTCCAACTGGCAAATTCTTCAACAAAAACGCACGCCGCATGCTCATTGTAACAAGACCAAATCGGGTCGTAATCCACAAGACCAGAATCAATCAATGAAATGAGTATCTCCGACGCTTCTTGTTCAAGAAGCTTTGGCGCATATAAGGCATCAAGCTGGAAATTGTTTTCCAATGTGTGATAAATAATTTTAAAGATCTCGGGAAAGATAGCTTTTATGGTTTCTGCTTCTTTGAACCGGAGGCTTCCGATCATTTCGTTCCCCTTGTATATTGTCCTTGTATAACTATATACTAACATCATAAAAATCGCAAAATATGAAAAAACTGACAAAAAAACTCCCAGATTGTCCCGGTGTCTATATATTTCGAGGGCCCAAACGCGCAATTTTTTACATTGGCAAGGCAACATCGCTTCGCACGCGTGTTGCGAGCTATTTTCGCAGTGACCTCATTTCCACACGCGGTCCAATCATTTTGGGAATGATAGAGTCTGCGCAGACTGTAGATTTTATCGAAACTGACTCTGTGCTTGAAGCGCTTATCCTTGAGGCGCATCTCATCAAAAAACATCAGCCACCGTACAATACCAAAGAAAAAGATAATAAAAGTTTCAACTATGTCATTGTCACAAAAGAGGACTTCCCGCGGGTACTGACCATGCGCGGGCGCAACTTGGAAACCCGACATCCAAGTGAAATAAAATATTCTTTCGGGCCATTTCCGCAAGGAAGTGTTTTGCGCGAAGCGCTAAATATCGTTCGTAAGATTTTCCCGTTTCGCGATAGGTGCCTGCCCGCCACTGCGCATCGCTCCACAATCGGAGCAGAGATGCGATGGCAGGCGGGTAAGTCGGAGTCGGGCAAGCCGTGCTTCAATGCACAAATAGGTCTTTGCCCTGGGGTGTGTGCTGGCGCAATCTCACGATTGGAGTATGCAAAAACAATCATGCGTATCAAATTGTTCTTTGAGGGAAAAAAGAAAACTCTTATTGTCGGACTTAAAAAAGAAATGGGAATCGCGGCAAAAGGTTTAAAGTTCGAAGATGCCGGTCGAATCAAAAAAATGATTTTCGCGCTCAATCATATTCAAGACATCGCACTTATTAAAGCTTCCTCGAGTACTATCCTTGGGGAAGCGGGTTTCCGTATCGAAGCTTACGACGTCGCCCATATTTCCGGCACAAGTGTGGTTGGAGGAATGGTTGTTGTGGAGGACAACGAACCCAAAAAGAGCGACTACAGAAAATTTAAAATCCGTACGAGTACCAACGACGACAATGCCTCGCTTCGCGAAATACTTGAGCGTCGTTTTGCGCACGCTGAGTGGCCAATGCCAAAACTTATTGTCGTAGACGGCGGTATAGCTCAAGTGAATACAGCCGAACGCGCTCTAAAAGAATACGGAATAGCAATTCCCGTTGTTGGAGTTGTAAAAGACGAGCACCATAAACCGAAAAATATCCTTGGCGACAAAGCCGTTGCATCCGCCCATGATCGGGCAATTCTTCTCGCCAACAGCGAAGCCCACCGGTTTGCAGTGGGCTTCCATAGGAAGATTCGTGGCAAACTAAAATAAAAGCACTTCGTCTTATATTAGCTCCTCGGCTCGAAAATACAAAAGATTACTTTTGTATTTTGCTCGCTCTACGTCGCTAATAGTTCGTCTACCACCGCTTTCACATCGCCACCGTCTGCCTTCCCTGCAAGTTCTTTCATAATAGCACCGGTGAGCTGACCTGCTTTTGATTTGTCTGTCACGCCGAGCGCTTCTTTTTTTATGAGCGCAATCTTTTTAATCTCTTCGCGGGACATCAAAGTAGGCAGGTACTTTTCAAGAATTACAAGTTCTGCTTTTTCGCTTTCCGCGAGTTCCGGGCGACCGCCATTTATAAATTGTTCAATGGAATCCTTGCGTTGATTTGCTAGGCGCTTGATGACCCTGAGTACGCCGGCATCATCAAGCATGTCTTGTGGGGTTTTACCCGTCGCCACGAGCTCATTGGTAAATGTTGAAATCATATTTCGCACCACTGAAAGTCGCACCGCATCTTTCGCCATCATGGCGGGTTTTATCTCAGATTTTATTTGTTCGTGTAGTGACATGGATGAAAAAATATTACTAATTAATCCTTACATTGTACGGGTTTTTAACATTATAACCAGTATTGACATTTAAACACAAAGTATGCTATAATTGTTTTAGTAATAAATTCGTTCTTAAATTAACAAAACACGACAGGAGGCTGTAATGGTATTAACTTTAGAGAAAGCACTCCTCCAAATTGAAAACCTGGAAACCAAGGTAAGAGAACTAAAGGAGCTCTCCTTGGACGATCTAACCGGTCTTCCGCGAAGAAAAGTTTTTCAGACGGTGGTTGAGGAAGAGATACTCCGCTGTAAGCGCTCGAAAAAAACTTTTTCAATTCTTGTTACTGATCTAAATGAACTGAGTACTGTCAACAATACTCACGGACATCCGGCAGGGGATCAAATGATCATATCCTTCGCAAAACTTCTCAAACATTCTTTGAGAGATTGCGATATTGTTGCACGCATCGGAGGCGATGAGTTCATGGTGTTTCTTCCGGACCAAAACGAAAAGCACGCTCGTACCGTAATAAAACACCTCCTTCTGGCATTTGAGCCAGGCAAGGAATTAACTCTACCGTATTTCCGTGGTGCGGCAATAGGCGCTGCAACATTCGGAAAAGAACATTCAAGTTTTGAAAAGATGTACAAAGCTGCCGATAAAGCACTGTATGTGCACAAAAAAGCTATAAAAAATCTGGTCTAAAAAGCTTAATAACGGACTACCAAGAAATTGGTGGTCCGTTTTTCTTTTATCTGCCTCTGTAGTAGAATGATACATATGGAACAAGAAATTTTGGAACGAATAAAAGCTCAGGAGGAGCTTTTACAAAAAATATATGTGTCTACGGAAAAAACACGTAAGTATTTTATGTGGACGCTTATTATAAGCGTTGCCGTAGTCATTCTTCCACTCATCGGGCTTATGGCCATAATCCCTTCATTTCTTTCAACAGCTGGAAGTGCGTATGGAATTTAATCATGTCATTAATAACATTCATTATTATTGGGCTTGTGCTCGGCGTCATTGTCGCAATAGCAATAGTGACATTCTTTCGTAAAAATACGGGCGCTCAATCGGCACAGCAAGGCGAGGCATTTCTCCTGATTCAAAATCAACTTAGTAATTTTCAAGGACAGCTTGGAGATTTTATGAAAACAGTTGACGCGAAAGTAGGCTCGTCAAACAAGGAAATGCAACAGGCGGTGCACATGCAGTTTAGCGAATCACAAAAGCTTATTCGAGAAATTAACGAGCAAGTCGAGAGAAATCTAAGCAACGTTGCCAAAGAAATGACAGCAGCAAACGAAACAAGCAAGCAAGTTCTCGGCATTACTGACCAACTTCAAAACCTCGAAAAAGTACTCACCCACCAAAAGCAGAGGGGCAACTTGGGCGAGGCGGCGCTTGAGCTTATTCTCTCAAATATCTTGCCACCTACGGCGTATAAGCTTCAGTATCAATTCAAAGGCGGGGAGACTGTCGATGCGGTTATTGTCACAAAAGACGGGCTAATTCCCGTTGATGCAAAGTTTTCACTCGACAATTACAACCGAGTGGTAAACGAAACAGACCAAGCCCGCAAAGAGGAGCTCGAGAAAGATTTTAGAAATGACCTCAAAAAACGCATCGATGAAACGGCAAAATATGTGCGACCGTCTGAAGGAACACTTCCGTTTGCGTTTATGTTTATTCCTGCCGAGGGAATATATTATGACCTATTAATAAACGAAGTTGGTTCAGTAAAGGTGAACACTAGAAGTCTCATCGACTATGCAACAAATGAAAAGAAAGTGATTATTGTATCACCGACTACTTTTGCGGCATATTTACAGTCGGTACTTTATGGTTTCCGCGCATTCAAAATCGAGGAGTCTGCACAGCTCATTATCGGGCGTGTTGAGGAACTTCGCAAGCATCTTGTTGCTTACGAAGAATATATGAAGAAGCTCGGTAACACGCTTGGAACCACGGTAAATCACTACAATATGGCGTATAAAGAACTCAAAAAAGTAGACAAGGATATGGTAAAAATTACAGGTGAGACGGCAAGCATTGACCCGCTACTTATCGAAAAACCGGTGATTGAGGAATAGTAACCTGAATAAAAAAACCCGGAAACAAAAAGGGTGTTTCCGGGTGGCCATGCCTTTTGGGTAAAAGTGGTGGCCGAAGGTTGCTAGCGCGCAGCGCCAAGGGAGGATAAACGCCGCAGTCAAACTAGCAATTTGATAATAGCAGAATAGCTTTATTTTGTCAATATTACATAGTATTACATAGGACAGTCCTTGGTAGTATCCGCGAGTACGGAGGGGCTTGCTATTTCTTTTGTTTCGTGTAAAATACAGGAACTATGAATTTTGCAGTAATACAAACAGGCGGTAAGCAATACAAGGTCGCTACGGGAGAAAGCCTCGTTATTGAGAAGCTTCCAGGCGAACCCAAAATAGGCGACAAGATAGTATTTGATAAAGTACTACTTGTGAACAATGGCTCAAAAACACTCGTTGGCGCGCCAACAGTGGCTGGTGCCACGGTTCACGCAACCCTCGCAGAGGAAGGTAAGGGAAAGAAAGTCATTGTTATCCGTTACCGCAACAAGTCGCGCTATTTCAAAAAGAACGGCCATCGCCAGCCATTTATGAAAGTAACGATTGACGCGATCAAGTAGCTAAATAAAAAACCGGCTTTAATGCCGGTTTTTTTATTTATATATTCTAACTTCTGTTCTTAAGCGCGTGTCGCAAGGTGTCGCCATCGGAGTATTCGAGTTCTGTGCCGGTGGAAAGGCCACGACCAAGTGCCGTGATGGTAATGCCGAGCTTTTTTGCGACTGGAGATAAGACTTTAGTAACATACTCACGCGTGAAATCACTTTCTGGGTTTACTGAAAGCGCGAGAATTATTTCGGAAAGTCCGTCGGAGGCGCCATTTTCAATTCGCTCCAAAAGCTCATGAATGCGAATTTTTGAAGCCAGGTCGCGTTCAAGAACGGGGATTGTTCCGCCCAAAATAAAATAGCGCCCCGCATAGCTGTCACTCCGACGCACACTTTCAAAATCAGCATCCTTTTCAACTACCATAAGCGTTGCACTGTCTCTATCGTCGATACATACATTGCAAAGCGTGCCTGTTCCCGCCCGTGGATAAAAACGGAAACATTCGGAACACTGGGCAATTGATTTTTTGAGCTCAGCAATTTCTCGGGCAAGCGTGTCAACAAAGTACGGATCTTCTGAGAGGAGAAAATACACAAAACGCTTCGCTTGGCGTGTGCCAATACCGGGGAATTTCATAAATGCTTGCGCGAGAGAATCAATGTTGCTCATAAGTTAAAATTCTTCAATGTTAGCTCTTGTTTTTTGGCTCGCGCCGTAGTCGTGTTGTTTGTCGATAGAAAGGAATGTTGATTTTTCTTCGTCAAAATAAAGCTCTACGAAACCAACTGGCCCGTTCCTGTGCTTTTCTACCAAAATTTCAGCAATATTCGGCCTGTCCGAATTTTTGTCTTGTTTGTCTTCACGGTGAATAAACATTACCACATCGGCATCTTGCTCAATGGATCCAGAATCGCGAAGGTCAGATAGGCGAGGCTTGCCTCCGCGCGACTCCACCGCGCGCGAGAGCTGTGATAGGGCGATAACAGGCACGTCGAGGTCTTTTGCAAGGTTCTTCAGAGAGCGAGAGATTTCCGTCACTTGATTTACCATGGAATCATACTGTTTCGCAGTACTCATGAGCTGAAGGTAATCTACAATGATGAGCCCGAGACCATGTTCGCTCTTGAGTTTGCGCGCCGCGGAACGCATTTTCATAATAGTGTTACCGGATTGGTCGTCGATAAAAATTGGCGCTTTGGAAAGCTTCTCAAGAGAACCGCGAATTTTATCAAAATCTTCATCAAGAGAGAGTTTTCCAGTGCGAAGCTTCCAAGCATTTACACGAGACTCAGCAGAAAGCATACGGTCTACAAGTTGTTGCGTATTCATTTCGAGAGAGAAAATACCGACCGGCACATTGTGTTGTATTGCCGCCTGACGCGCAATGTCGAGCGCAAGCGTCGTCTTACCCATCGATGGGCGAGCAGCAAGTATGACTAGGTCGCCCTTTTGAAAGCCAGAGAGAAGGGTGTCGAGGGCAGGGAATCCGCTTGGGATACCGCGAAGCCCTGCACCTCCCTTGTGCATCGTGTCGAGGCGCTCCCATGCTTCTCCGAGTGTGTCTTTAATGTTTACGAATTTTTTTGTAACACTCGCATTGGTAATCGAGTAAATCTTTTTCTCGGCCTCATCGAGTACTGTTTCTATTTCATCAGCTTCATTATAGCCGAGCTCGGAAATATGTTCGGCGGCTTCGATGAGTGTGCGAAGAACATGTTTACGCTGAATCATCTCCGCGTAATATTTTGCATTAGACGAAGAGGGGACTCCGTCGACGAGCTCGGCAAGATAGCTTCCACCACCGATATTGTCAAACTTTCCACGCTCTTTTAATCGCGCTGAAACAGAAAGAAGGTCGATGGGTTCGTGGCGCGAGTGAAGCTCGAGCATTGCGTCAAAAACGATGCGGTGTTTATCCACATAGAAAGAATCGCGCGTCACGACATCGCCCACGTCATAGATTCCGTCAGGACGGAGCATAAGCGAGCCCAGAAGCGCCTTTTCGGAATCGATATTTTGTGGAGGGATCCGAAGATCGCGTGATTTGAATTTTCTGTCTGCCATAAATTGCATTGTAGCATGCTGGCAAATACCGCTGAACTTGATTCTGTGGGCAGAATGGTGGAAAAACAGTGCAAAACAAATTACGACACAAAACCAGTCTCTAATTGATTAATTTTGAGATTTTAGGGCCTTTATCGGTGTCTGAAATGTCCCATCCCAATGAATTGATTTCATCACGTACTTTATCTGACTTTACCCAATCTTTATTTTTACGCGCTTCTTCACGCGTGTGGACGAGTTGCAGAATATTCGCTGGAGCAGTTTCTCTTTTACGATGAGCGAGTACAAGTCCAAATACTCGATCAAAGTCTAAAAGCGTCGCTGTCTTGGTTGTATCCGAAAGAGAAGCGTCTTTTGCGACTTCCCATGCAAGCGCGAGAGCTCGAGATGTATCAAGATCATTTACTATAAAATCCTCAAAACGTTTTTGGTAGTCTTTATTCACTGTGCCGATTTCTTCACCAATATGGTCATTGAGTTTACGGAGAGCGTTTTGCGCGCCCTCGAGTGCTTCCCATGTAAAATTGAGCTTCGAACGATAATGCGCACCCAGCACAAAATATCGAAAGGCGAGTGGGGAGTATCCGCGCTCAGTAATAGTTTTAAGCGTGATTATATTTCCGAGCGACTTGGACATTTTTTGTCCGTCAATCATCATAAATTCCGTATGAACCCAAACACGAGCAAAGAGCTTGCCATTTACCGCTTCCGACTGCGCAATTTCGTTGGTATGGTGGGGGAAAATGAGGTCCACTCCACCTGTATGAATATCTATTGTTTCCCCAAGCGTGTCGTGCGCCATTTCAGAACATTCAATATGCCAGCCGGGGCGACCACGACCAAAGGATGCATCATATGCAGTCCCGCTGTCTTCTGGTGTCTCAAATTTCCAAAGCGCAAAATCTCGAGGAGATTTTTTATCTTGCGTGTTTTCTACGCGCGATTCGGTTTCGGCATTTAGGTCGAGGTGTGCGAGGGCTCCGTAATTTTTTGATTTCTCAACTTCGAAATACACACCGTCTGAAGCAGTGTACGCGTAATTATTTCGAATGAGTTTTTCAATCATCACAACCATACCGCCAATATGCTCCGTAGCACGAGGTATCTTGTGCGGAATAAGTATGTTCAGTGCTTTAAAGTCAGCGAGTAAAAAATTAGTATATTCGCGAGCAAGCGCATGGATAGACACTCCTTCCTCTACGCCACGGGCAATCATTTTGTCATCAACGTCGGTGATATTCATCGCTTGGAGCACCTCGTAGTCCGCGTATTCAAGAGTACGACGAAGAATATCGTTTACAATAAACGCGCGGTGGTTACCAATATGAGCAAAGTCGTACACGGTGGGCCCGCAGTGATACATTCGCACTTCGCGTCCATGGAGCGGAGCGAGCACCTCAGTGTTTCTTGTGAGAGTATTAAAGAGTTTTACATCCATTTCTTAAAGAATTTGAAGTAGCCAAATAGCAGTGTACCGATAACACCCATTGCGATGATTGTGATAAAAAATGCACTAGGATTATTTTCAAGAGGAGTATTAATAAAACTCATTCCGAACAGCTGTCCTATAAACGTAAGTGGAAGTAATATGAACGCAGTGATTGTAAGCGTTTTCATGATGTCATTTGTCTTTGTCGTGAGTAGGGAGTCATTTGTGTCACGAAGGTCGAGCACGGTTTCGCGGTGTCCGTCGAGAATCGAAGAAACTTTGTAAAACTCGCCGACGATGGTGTGTAGGTAATAAGAAAACTCTTTGCCAAAAAATTTAGCGCCGGCAACCTCAAATGACTCCAAGACTTCTTTGTGAGGGCGAAGTATTTGCTTAAAGTTGAGGAGGTCGCGATTTATGTGGGAGATGGAGTTTACCATATCACGCTCTTTTCCGCTGAAAATTTTTGATTGGATTTCGTTGAAGTCGTGATTAATATGATCAAGCTCGGTATCGAGCATCTTATAGAGATCTTTCAAGATATAAAAAAGAATGAACCCTGCATGCTCGCGGATGTTCAATTTGTCGAGAATTGAATTTACCTCGAATACTTTTGAAAATTCGTGAAGTTGATCCACTAGGCCGTAATGCGCAGTAATAATAAACTTCTTTCCAATAACAAAATCAATTTCTTGGTCCTTTCCACCGTCATGTTTGTGTGTAATGGTAGGGAAATGCAATATGAGATAAATAAAATCATTATAAAGATCAACTTTGGGACGAAGTGTTGGCCCCAAAAGCTCGTCGGCGACCAGCGGATGAATAGCAAACTCTTCCATCAAGGATCGAACTTCTTCTTGCGTTGGTGACTGCACATCGACCCAAACGAGGTCCTTGTAGGTGTATCGGGAAATCATTACTTTACAGTGTAACATATTTTTAAATGTTCAACAGCGTCCAAGAGTCTACGGCCAAGAGTCTGCGCCCTAGAGTCTGCGCCCCAGGCGTGAGGTCTGCTGACTCAGAATTTAGTAATTCAGAATCTACTGATGTTTATGGCAAAGCCACGATTCTGCTGAATCGGAATCTGCTGATTCGTCAACATTCTATCCGTATTGACCAGACGAGAAACTTTTGCGATACTACAGAAGATATGAAATCATCTGTCAGTGAAAGAGCGCTCATCGTTCTCGTAATTATCGGGATTGTCGGAGCTTTTGGAGCAGGTATGCAAGTTGGTCAAAAACAGAGCGTATCTGCGTCCCTTCAGGTCTCTGAAGTTGCATCTCCTGACAGTCTAGACCTTGCCCCTATGCAAAAAGTCCTCGATATTTTAAATAGCAGATTCATAGCAACAACCGCCTCATCATCCGTGCCGAGCGACAAAGACAAGGTATGGGGGGCTGTAGCAGGCTTGACCGCTGCATATGGCGACCCATACACGGTCTTTTTCCCACCCAAAGAAACGGAGGAATTTGAAGAAGAGGTTCGTGGAAATTTCGAAGGTGTCGGAATGGAGATTGCCTTCAAAGACAAGATACTCACTGTTGTCGCGCCTCTCAAGGGCACGCCCGCAGAACGCGCTGGGGTAAAGTCTGGCGATCAAATCTTAAAGATTGACAAAATCTTTACAAATGGCCTGACAGTTGAAGAAGCAGTTAAACACATTCGTGGACCTCGCGGAAGCTTTGTCACTATTGTGGTGAAACGAAATGGGGGAGTTCTGGATATTAAAATAGAGCGCGATGTTATAAACATACCGACTATCGAAACCAAGCTCCGCGAGGATGGAGTCTTTGTGATCTCGCTTTATAATTTTTCTTCAAACTCAGCAAGCATATTCCGCAATGCACTCCGTGAATTTATCGAGTCCGGCTCCGACAAGCTCGTGCTGGACTTGAGAAACAATCCTGGTGGATACCTTGAGGCCGCAGTGGACATGGCAAGTTTCTTTCTGCCGATTGGCAAGACCATCGTTATTGAGGATAGCGGAACAAAAGCAAAACAAAAAGTGGATCGGAGCCGCGGATATAATGTCTTCACCTCAAACTTGAAAATGGTAATCCTCATCAACGAAGGTTCAGCATCGGCATCAGAGATTCTCGCCGGGGCGCTCAGTGAACACGGCGTGGCAAAGCTTGTCGGAGAAAAAAGTTTCGGCAAAGGGTCGGTACAGGAGCTCATTTCTATAACCCGCGACACCGCGCTTAAAGTAACGATTGCGCGCTGGCTGACACCAAAAGGTAAGTCAATATCCGAGAATGGACTTACTCCGGACATAAAAGTTGAAGTAACAAAAAAAGATATCGAAAAGAAGATTGACCCACAGATGGACAAAGCCGTAGCGATTTTATTGGATCCTAACTTTAAGAGATAAAGTGAAAATTATTTTTCTGAAAGATGTGCCTCGTATTGGAAAGAAATATGAAGTGAAAGAAGTAGCCGACGGATACGGCAGGCATTTAATCATGCAAAAAATTGCAGAACCGGCAAACACAGAGACCGTTGCACGTCTTGAGAAAAAGATGGCGACCGACGCCACGATGAAAAAAGTTCACACAGAGCTTTTGATGAAAAATCTTGAAGCGCTCTCGGGAACGGTTATCACGCTTCGACGCAAGGCAAACGAAAAAGGGCATCTCTTCGCAAGCATCCACAAAGATGAGATCTTGGTGGAGCTCAAGCGGAACGCACATCTCGATATGAATCCCGACTACGTCATCCTCGACCGCCCACTCAAAGAGGTCGGCACCTACGAAATACCCGTGGTAATTGAAAAGAATCGCGTGACGTTTAAGGTGGTGGTGGCAACAGACTAGTTTGATACCGTTTCTCAAGCTATTGACTTACATATTAAAGTATAATATACTTTTTACAGACATTCGCGAGTTTAATATCGGGGAATTCTCGATAACTTGCGAATATTCTTTGTAAGGAGAGATAAAATGAAAGCGACTGCTACCCAAGCCGTAAAAGCAGCAAGTCGCTTGATAGCTGGTCTCACTGGCGTTCAAGCGATTGATCAACTTGACCTGGGTCCCATTAAGGTCAAACTGATGGAAGAGGAAGAAGGAATGGGCTGGTCTGTTGAACAAGTAAATATGGTAGAGAAGTGGTATAAAAGGTTTCTGTTTTTGAACCTGCAATATCCTTCGGCGTCAATTGTCCCTAATAAGGAAATTGATACATTTTGGCATTACCATATTCTGGATACACAAAAGTATGCCGAGGATTGCCAGAACATCTTTGGCAAATTCTTTCACCACTTTCCGTATTTTGGTATGCGTGGCGAAGCTGACGCAAGCGACCTCAAGGAGGCTTTTATCGAAACGAAGGAAATTTTTCGTTCTGAATTTGGTGAATCAATTAGCCAAATTTATGAGGTCTTTCCTTCTGTCTCCGAGAACAGCTCAAAATGCAAGGCTGGAAACTGCCGGTCTTGTAAGGGGTCTGTTTGTAAAAACATCGTCAGCATATCATCAAGGCCAGTTTTTGTAGGCTAAATGCTGTCATCTGTTCAGCCCCACTCTTTTTAGGTAAGGAGTGGGGTTTTTATAACCTACGCACCATGAAGTTTAGTGTTTGGGATTGGTTCATCATTTTTTAAAAATCGATTGAACCAGGATATTGTCGTTTTTGTAGACTCGTCCTTGTGTTCGGTTAATGAGTGGTCCGCACCCTCAAAAATTACTAGGCGATGTGGGACGTGAAGCTCAAGAAGTTTCTGTGATAACTCTATTGAATCAAGCGGGCTCACTCGCCAATCAGAGCCACCGTGCATAATGAGCAGAGGCGTTTTTTTATAAAATAAGTTTGTCCAAAAAATTGCAGACCGCTTCTTCTTTTCTTGGAGGCTGCCACCGAACATTTGCTTGTTAAGTTTTTTCATCTCGGGCCTCAGTTTTTCTTCGCGAAGTAGGTTTGTCGATCCTCCAACCGTTACTGCGGCTTCTACCCATTTTACTTTTGCTAGAGCAAGATAGGTCATCATGCCTCCACGGCTCGGTCCATACATACCAATTTTAGAAGAGTTTGCCCTGCTGTACTTCTTTAGGATTTTTTGGAAAACGAGAACGTCTTCAATGTCAGATCCTCCCATTTCATCTTTTCCTTCACTCCCCGCATTGCCTGAATACTGTGAAGCAATAACGATGTAGCCGTTTAATGCGAGTTCCGCTGGAAGCCTAAAGAAAAACATCCCAATCTTGAGAGCACCGAATTCATTAGAACCCCCTCGATTATAAATGATACAGGGAAGATTGTCTCCAGAGCGAGGCTCGGCAAGAAATCCAACAACTTTGTGTCCTTGAGAACGGTAAATTATTTTGTATACAAAAATATTTTGAGCGTTCTTTTTTGCTACTTTTGCAAGAACTGGCCCAACTAACTCCTCGTGAGCCTTTGTAAAAAGGATCCTCTTAACTTCCAAAATACCAGCGATTTTGGCAATATTGTCTGAATTGTCTTGAATTATCATTGTGCAAATTCTACTACATATTCCATAGATTAACAAGGTTAATTTGTTCTTGTAAATTCTCGCACCCACAAAACTGCCAATAGAAAATACCGCACAGTGATATACGGTATTTTTGTTGAGAGTCTTACTTCACATTAGCTACCTTCCTGCGAGTGGTGGTACCATCAAAATTTCCTTTGCGCTTTTCGGTAAACTCTACAACGCCTGCTTTAAGGGCATAAAGTGTGTGATCCTTGCCGACAGCAACATTCGCTCCCGCAAGAATAGCGGTACCGCGTTGACGCACGATAATAGAACCAGCTTTTGCAACCTCGCCCGCGTAGAGCTTGGTTCCGAGGTATTGTGGTCCTGAATCGGTTAGGTTTTGGGCGGATCCGCCGGCTTTCTTTGTTGCCATGGTTTAAAAATTTCGTAAATATCTATAAAACGCCTATAATCTAAAGTAATGACTAGTATACAGGATTTAGTAGAAAAAATCAAGTGGTTCGTGAAGTCAAGGCTGTCTCGCCTGCGTGCACTGTCGGACGACCTGTTTTTGGGGCTTATAATCATCCTTGTCGCTTTTGGATCTTTTGGGCTCGGCAGACTTTCGAAAATAGAGGGGGCAAAAACGCCAATCCGAATTGAAAAAGCAGAGGAAATAAACGCCGATACTTTTTCTGGTAAAGTACAGGCAGGCACGCAAAATGTTCCCGTACTCAACACCGATGGGAATGGGGGACAGCTCGTCGGCTCAAAGTCTGGCACAAAATACTACTACCAGTGGTGTGCCGGCGTACAAAAAATCGCCATGGCAAATCGCATTTATTTCGCATCAAAATCCGAAGCGGAATCTCGCGGATATACTCCGTCGGCCACATGCAAAGGACTTTAATTTAAAATCAACAGCAAGAAAAAGCCGCTCATCAACATTATGTTAATGAGCGGCGATAATATTTACCCTTAGGAGCAAGACATTGGAACAAACACTCCTTGTCCCTCTCTTGGGACAAGGTCATTGAGTCTTTTTCCGTCAACTCTTTCTGCGCCCGGCCAACTTACGCGAATATCCCTTGGAAGGATGAAGCAGCTAACCACTTTTGGGTTAAGAAGCCCCGCAATCATATCCCTAAAAACTAACATGTCATTGTGGCGGAAAACGTGAACCAGATCAGTGGAGCTAACCCACCCAATTGTATTTTGGGTATTATTTGGGTTTTCACCAGACCTGATACAAAATGAGCAATAATTTTGTGAACTTGCCCTAAGCCATCGCGCACCAATCAGGTGGCGAAGGTCATAAGCTCTGAACGAATCCAGTGAAGTTTCTACTCGAGACAAGTCTGCCGTTTTAATGCGCAAAAGTTGATCTCTCAGCAGTATTTTTGCCATAAAGTACCCCTTTTTTTATAAAGAACTTGTTGAACGGAACGACAACACTCTTTTGATGATACTATAATATTACTGAAAAGTCAAGCTTTAATCTACTAAGTACGTATAAAGTAGATACGAATGAGTTTGTGATACAATAAACAAATTATGATAGTCGCAGATATTGAAGCAACCGGGCTCGACCCACACAAACATTCTATCTTGAGTATCGGCGCGGTGGAGTTTGAACATCCAGAAAGGCAGTTCTATGGAGAGTGCCGAATGTGGGAAGGTGCAAGTATAATGAGCGATGCGCTCGCGGTGAATGGCTTCACGAAAGAGGAGTGTAGCGACCCCAAAAAACACTCACTCAAAGAGCTGATGGATAATTTTTTGCACTGGGTGGAGCAATGTGGAGATAAAACTCTTGCGGGACAAAATCCATCATTCGACCGTGATTTTTTGAACAGCTCTTTCGCGCGCTCGAGTATCGGCTGGCATTTTTCGTATCGAACACTCGACCTCAACTCGATGGCATATATGGATATGGTTAAGCGCAAACTTTCAATTCAGCATAAAAATGACCGCGCAGACCTAAGTCTTGATACTATTTTAAAATACTTGGGTCTCCCCGAAGAACCGAAACCACATCACGGCCTGAATGGCGCGAAATACGAAGCCGAAGCATTTTCCCGCCTCCTCTATGGTAAAAATCTATTACCTGAGTTTACAGAGCACCCAATCGTTCATTTGTAGTGTGAAAAAAGAAAATACCAACTTGCCTAAGGTGATGCGTATTTTAACGCGGCTTTTTCCAGAGCCTGCGTGTGCGCTTCATTACAAAAAACCATTTGAGCTTCTTGTAGCTGTTATTTTGTCCGCGCAGTGTACAGACAAGAGGGTAAATGAAGTCATAAAGGAGCTTTTTAAAAAATACAGAACACTTGATGATTATATAAACGCAAGACCTTCAAAGTTTGAAAAAGACATTTTCTCGACAGGATTTTATCGAGCAAAAACAAAAAATATTCTTGCCGCAGCAAAAGCAGTTCAAAAAGATTTCAATAGCAAAATCCCTAAGACGATGGGGGAAATGACTACGATTCCGGGAGTTGGCCGAAAAACTGCAAATGTGGTTTTGGGCGAGCTGTATGGACACGCCGAAGGCATTGCAGTAGACACCCACGTCATTCGTCTTACACGACTCCTCGGGTTGACCAAACACAAAGATGCTACGAAAATCGAGCGTGATCTCATGAAAATCGTGCCACAAAAAGATTGGGTGCGCTTTTCACACTTGCTTATTCTTTACGGAAGGGAATATTGCCCCGCGTATTGCAAACATATTGAATGTCCACTCACAGGATTTCGTGCTAAAATGTGAGTAATTCTATGGAAAACTCAGATTATTTACTAACAAGCAAAGAGAAAAGAAGCGGATTTTTAGGACTTTATTTCGGACGGATGGTGATGGCTATATCAAGCGGGCTACTTGGTGTTTTTCTTCCTATTTTTCTCTACAATCTTTCCGGTGGAAATATTCCACTCGTGATGGCGTACTACGCAGTCGCAAGTGGCGTGTATCTTTTTCTGGTGGCATACGGGGCGCAATTTTTAAATCAATTCGGTTTTCGCAAAGCGCTTGTCCTCGCGAGTTTTGCCGCGGTAATCATTAATACGGCCTATTATTTCACAACACCAAATAATATGTGGGTTCTTTTACCGATTTCAGTTTTCTTTGTTATTATATTTCGACTTCTTTTTTGGATTCCATATCATGTAGATTTTGCAATTTTTACAAACACCGGGAAAAGGGGAGGGCAGGTGGGACTAATGCTTTCAACAATCACGCTTCTTGGCGTCGTGGGCCCGATGATTGCGGGATATGTCATTGAGTCATATTCATTTCAGGTACTTTTTTTAATTGCTATTCTGGTATACATGATTGGAATGATTCCGTTTGCTACAGTGCCTCGTACAAATGAAAAGTTTAGTTGGGACTACGGCAGGGCATGGCGCGAACTTTTTGCAAAAAAGAACAGGGCAGTGGTATGGGCATCTATCGCTACGGGAGCTGAGGATACTATTGGTATCATCGTCTGGCCTATTTTTATCTTCCTTCTTCTGGATGGCGATTATTTCAAAGTTGGCGCGCTATCAAGTTTTATAGTGGGCGCCACGGTACTCTTGCAATATATGTTTGGAAATTACTTAGATCGTGTCGGAGGAAAGAATGGAATGCTTAAAGCGGGGAGTATTTTGTATGCTATTGGTTGGCTTGTGAAAATATTAGTGGTCACGGCATTTCATGTGTTTATTGTCGGCCTCTACCACAAAATCGCCAAAGTGGTGACAGAGACCTCCTTTGGCACTATCTTCTATGAGCTTGCGGCGGACCAAGGACACTATGTGGACGAGTTTACTGTGCTAAGCGAAATGGCGCTCCAAATAGGAAGAATGGTCGCGCTGGGCGCTGTGGCAACACTCGTGATGTTTATAAGCCTCAAGTGGACCTTTATCATAGGTGCTGTCGCTGCTCTTGCCCTAACATCGCTATCCATGGTGACGGCGAAAGAGAAGAGGGTATGAGCGATTCTACTGTGGGCTATTTGTAAACCTTATTTTATATACACACGTCGCACAATATATCTTTTGCGACAGTGAAAATGCAATGAGCATCTTCATTGTCGCAAAAGATACCTGGATTGTGCGTACATTTGGGAAAAGTCGCACAATCCACGTTTGCGACAGTGAAAATGCAATGAGCATCTTCATTGTCGCAAAAGATACCTGGAT
>JBBUDU010000003.1:85977-144955 GCA_038057125.1 Patescibacteria group bacterium
TGTGCGTACATTTGGGAAAAGTCGCACAATCCACGTTTGCGACAGGACTAACTAAGAAGCCCGTTGATACTCGCCCAGATGTACATAGCGAGCGGCTTTATGTATGTTATCCACGCTACCAAAAAGATACTCCAGATTTTTTGAAAGATTGGTTGTGCGAAAATTGTACGAAGGTCAACATTAAAATATCCCAGCGCCGCTATAGCAATAATTGCCAAGATCACAATCTGCATAAACCCATGTGAGCCATTTTTATAAATCTCTTTCATATTGATTAAAGTATAGACTATGCTTTACAAGTAGTCCATTGGGTCAAGGTACGCGTTTAGTGCCGCCAGTGGTATTGTGTACACCCTACCACCACAAGACTTGCTTGCCCGGCTTTCGACCTTTACACCGCTTGCCGCGAAAACAGTCAGGTGCAGGTGCGGACCCGTGGAATATCCAGTGTTACCGCTATAGCCAATAACATCTCCCGTCTCAACCACTTGCCCTTCAGACGCCTTCAAGAGTGACAGGTGCGCATAGAGGCTTGCAAGGCCGTTCTTGTGCCGAATCAAAACCCAACGGCCGTAGGATGCCCCAGGACACGTCAAATCTGTGTCCCCCGCACCAATTATCGTACCTGAAAGCATGGCCTTCACAGGTGTTCCTACGCTTACGCCGAAGTCAGTGCCATTATGAGTTCCCGATGCATACAGGCGCGCAGAGGACGTCGTCTTTCCAAATTGCTGTGTTATGCGAATATTATCAAGCGGCGACGCGAAAACTTTTGTTCCGCGCTGTGGGAAGGATGTCGGGTCAAGAATAAACTTCAAAGTTGATTCATAATCGCGAAGCTCTTGTTCAAGCGCAACTTTAAGCGCAAGTTTTTGTTTAAGAGCTTTTTGATATTGCGACTCCTGATTATTCGTTTTCTTAAGGAGTTCTGCTTTCTGTTTTTTATTGTCTTCAGTTATTTTCTTTTGATCTCCAAGCTCTCCCTTAAGTCCGAGGAGCTTCCCTTTTTCTGTTTTCTGTTTTTTGTTCTTCTCTTCCAAGTCTTTTTTGAAAGACTTAATCAATTTAACATTTTCATTTACACCATCACTAAATTGCTCCAAAGTTTCAAGGTCATTCCAAAGGTCGGAAAAACTTTCATTTGATAGAGCAATCTGCGCCAATGACTGCTCGTCGCTTTCATATATCGCAAGAAGCACTTCTTTAAGGGCCGCCAATCGCGCGCTTAGCTCATCTTCTTTGTACAATATTTCAGAACCAAGTTGGCGAATTTTTAAATCCGTGGTATCAACTTTGGTTTGTGTAATCTTTATATCTATCTCAAGCTTCTTCTTTGTGAGATCAAGTGTTTTTATTTCAGTACCGAGTGTTTTTTTCTGTGTACCCGTGTTTATAAGATCTTTTTCCAACTGCTTGATTTCCGGTATAAGTTTTTGTACTTTGTCTGTGTTTGAAGATATTTTTTGCTGTAATTCATCAATTGTTTGATTTGTTTGCGCATGGACAAACGAGCCCGCGGCAAAAAAGATTGTTACGAGAGATACAAAAATTGCAAATTGTGAGATGCGTGTTCGCATGGCATAAATATTACCCCTAAAGAAGCTTTTGCGCGTGAGTGATGCGGCGCAGAGTTGTTTCTTTTCCAAGTATACTTGCGAGCGTAAACGGGTCCGGAGACTTTTCGCGACCAGACAAAGCATAGCGCATAGGCCAAAGTACACTCCCCCGCCCTTCTTCTGTTGCATAATCCCAGATAGTGGTTTTTATGGTTTCCGGTGTAAAAGATATCTCATCAATCCCGTCGATAAGTGTGAGAACTTTTTGTAATTTTCCCGCCGCCTTCGCGAGCTCCTTCTCATCTTTCCACAAAAGTTTTTCGGCAGTGTAAACAGGGTCTTCAAAAAAATATCCGTATTCACCCGCTTCTGCGAAAACACGAGCTTCCCCAAAAGTAGAAATGTGTTCAAGAATAACAGGCACTACTTTTGTGAAAACTTTAACATTATTGCGTGCTATTCTTTGTAGTGCCTCAGGAAACCGAAGGAGGATCTCCTCCCCTAGCTTATCAGCAGGAAGCATTTTCATATAATGTTTATTCAGCCACTTCAATTTATCAATATTAAAAACAGCGGCACCTTTTTGAACTTTTAAAAGCGTAAAAAGCTTGATCATCTCATCAAGAGAAATAATTTCTTGGTCATTACCTGGGTTCCACCCCATGAGGGCGACAAAGTTGAGAATTGCCTCTGGCAAATAGCCTTCTTCGCGATACTCCGTGACCGCCAAGGCGCCGTGTCTCTTGGAAAGTTTTGATTTATCAGGCGCGAGAATCATTGGTAAATGCGTGTAAACGGGGCGTGTGGCACCGAGCGCTTCTTGTATGAGTATTTGTCGAGGCGTATTAGAAATAGCATCATCACCACGAATTATATGTGTGACACCCATTTCGAAATCATCCACCACTACCGCAAAATGATAAAGTGGCGACTCGAAATCTTTTGCTATCACGAAATCGCCCAGCTCTGTGGTGTCAAAAGAAATATCACCGCGCGCTTCGTCATAAAAAGTGACGACTCGGTTTGGGTTTTTAAAACGAATTACCTCGGCGCGTTCACCGGGCTCCTTTGGTTCTTCTTTTGAAACATATGCAGTGCCGTTTGCAACAAGTGCGTTAAGATGTTTTTTGTAAATCTCGCCACGGTCTGACTGGCGAAAAAACTCATCGTGAGTAAGGCCGAGCCACTTCAATCCATCAAGAATATTTTCTTCAAACTCTTTTTTTGAACGTTCTTTATCTGTGTCCTCGATACGAAGAATAAATTTCCCGTTATTCTGCCGTGCATAAAGCCACGAATAAAGAGCCGTACGCACAGAGCCTATGTGGAGCACTCCGGTCGGTGATGGCGCAAATCGTGTAATTACTTTTGTCATGGGTTATTTGAATATAGTATCAACCCCGGTGTACAATAAGCACCGATACAATTTGTTCCGCAATTTGTTCCGCAGCATCAATGCGCGCAAATGCTTTAGCGGAATCTTTCATTGTCGCCCGTTTATTTTCGTCCTGCATCAAATTCTCTATCTCTGACATTAAAATATTGGGTCCGAGATTTGCCTCTTCGATAACGATCGCACCACTCACGCGTGCATATGCAAATGCATTTTTTCTCTGATGGTCTCCAACATGGTTTGCGATTGGAATGAGAATAGATGGGATTCCCCACGCCGCAATTTCAAAAATTGCCGACCCCGCGCGCGATACAACAATAGTCGCCGCCTCTGCAGCAAGTTTCATTGTTTGATTGTCGAGATACCCATAAATATGGTAACGCGATGCATTTGAGTTTCCTCCCAAAAGTCCGTTTACTGTAGTTTTTACCTCTGCCATATTTGCTTCACCTGTCTGGTGTATGATTTGATACTTTTCTACGAGGCGCGGTGCCAGAGTCTCCATTTGTGCATTGATCATGCGCGCGCCGTTTGAACCACCAAGCACTAAAATAACTGGAATTTGAGGATCAAGACCAAGCTCTTTAAATGCATCTTTTCCTGATGGACGCAAAATTTCGTCACGAATCGGATTACCAGTAAGAGCCGTGCGTCCTTCTGGGAAAAATTGAGCTGCTTCAGCATATGAAATCGCGATTTTTTGCGCAAACTTTCCAGCCCAAGCATTTACGCGCCCCGGAACACTGTCTGACTCATGAATAATGACCGGTATGCGAAAAAACCGCGCGGCGAAAAGCACCGGGAAACTCGGAAAACCTCCCTTACTAAAAATGATGTCGGGGTACAGAGCAAAAAGCTGAAAAAATCCCTTAAAAACGCCCCATGCTGTTTTAAACAAATCAAAAAAATTTTGAACAGAAAAATACCCACGAAGTTTGCCGGCAGTCACCTGCTTGAATGTTATTTTATTATCAAACAAAAGTCGCTCATTGTAAGGCTCGGTCGACATGTAGAAAAGCTCCACATTGGCTACATTTTCATTCTCGAGCATTTTATTTAATTTTTCCGCAACTGCAATAATCGGATAAAAATGCCCGCCACTGCCTCCACCTGTAAAAAGAATCTTCATTTACCCGAGAAAATTTTTACTAATAAAAAAATTGCTGAGGACCTTTTTGATGTGATTTCTGCCGTATTGTGTTTTCATATATTTTTCACGATTATAAGCATCTTTACTGTCAATATACGCTTCGTAGTAGATAATTGCAAGCGGCGCGTTTTTCTTTGTTGAAGCAACTTTTTTCGCATTATGCAATACCAATCGAGCCTTTAAATCCTTTGTGCAACCAGTGTATAATTCACCGTTCTTTTTACTCTCAAGTACGTAGACGTATTGCATAATGCATTAGTAAAAACTTTAGCGGGTGAATTTAGAAATATTTAGTAAAATACCAATCTCAATAAAAGCAAAGATAAGCGCTGACCCGCCCTTGCTCACAAAGATAAGAGGAATTCCTTTGAGCGGAATAACGCCAAGCATCGCTCCTATATTCACAAAAGACTGAGATACTATTAGTATAACAATTCCAACAGCCAAAAGCGACTCAAAAGAATTCGGAGCACGATGTGCAATTTGGAGTCCGCGAAGACCAAACAAAAGAAATAAAATAATAAGAATTGTTCCGCCAATAAACCCAAACTCCTCCGCCGCGACTGCAAAAATAGAGTCCCCTGTCGGTTCGGGAAGAGCCCCAAATTTTTGAATACTTTGGCCAAATCCACGCCCCGTGATGCCTCCAGACCCAATGGCGAGAAATGATTTTTGTATCTGATAGCTGGCCCCCTGCGGATCATTAGATTGATTAAAAAAAGTAACCACGCGCGCTTTCACATGGGGGCTTGTCAACGTGAGTACGCCGACAGAAAAAATACCAATAACGACGAGAATAAAAAAAACGCGTATTTTTGCTCCGCTTGCAAGAAGCATCGCACACATAGCAACAAAAAGGACGGCAAGTGTACCATTGTCGGGCTGCAGAAGAAGGATTACAGAGGGTATGGCAATTGCCCCAAAAAAGACACCTATTGCATATTTTGTGACTTGAATACGGTCTTTTAAAAGTGCGAGTATTGCGGCGAAATAAATGACGGTTCCAAGCTTAAGCACCTCGGAAGGCTGGAATGAGATTGGCCCAAGCCATAACCAACGCTTTGCTCCGCCATGTTCCGCCCCAAGACCCGGTATAAAAACAAGAAGCGTGAGAATCGCAGCCACAATAAAAATGTGTAGCGCATAAGAACGCAAAATATTAAGTGGAATATTAAGCATTACAATAAGCAACACAATCCCCAACAAAAAACCCAACCCAACCTGGTCAAAAAATAAATCTCTTAGAGAAAGTCCGTCGCTGACAAAAAGTCCGAACGAAGCAGAGGTGAAAACAAAAAGTCCTGCTAATGCGAGGAGGAATACGATGCCGAGAAATATTTTATCGATTGATTGGATTTTTTTCATCTCATTCCAGAATAACAATTACTATCCGATTAACGCTATTATAGTACCAAGAACAGAAAACACGACCGATATAACCCAATATCGCATCGTCACTTTATATGAGGGCCACCCGAGCGCCTGAAAGTGGTTGTGGAGTGGCGCCACCAAAAATACCTTTTTGCCATTGCGGTATTTTTTGGAAACAATTTGAATCAAACTCGACGCGCTCGTTGCAATAAGGAGGCCTGCGATTATTGGAAGCACCAGCACCGCATTTGTTAAAAACGCGACGACAGTAAGAGACGTAGTAAGAGCCATTGTCCCTGTTTCAGAATTAAAAAATCTGGCGGGTGGAATGTTGAACCACAAAAATGCGAGTATACCGCCCACGACAACGCTCGAAAATGCCGCAAGATCTATTTGTCCTTGAGCGAACGCGATCACTGCGTACGCAGTAAAAATCGATGCAAACACACCACCGGAAAGTCCATCGATGCCATCAATAATACCACCTGAATAAATTCCGATCATAAAAATTATGAAAAGCGGAATAAACAAAAGCCCAAGATGCATGTCTCCAACAAAAGGAATATGTACGCTGTCCATTCCGAGCTTCGCATAAAACCACCATGCACCGCCTAGCGCAAGGAGGAAAACAAAAGCGAGCCTCACGCGAAGAGAAAGTCCTCCGCCCACATAGCTACCACTCTCTCGACAAACAAGGTAATCATCGATAAGGCCAAATAGAGCGGCAGCAATAAGAGTAAAGAGAGGAAGCCATGTTTGGTTGCGTGAAAGAAACGAGAATTTTGCAAAAATACTATCTGGAAAAATTGCCGCGAATATAAAAAATAAAAAAACAGTAATTAAAACGGACCCCCAAATCACTACTCCGCCCATCCGAGGAGTCTTTCGCTCTTCGTCATTATGAAGCTTGCTTGAGATGGGGGCTCCCCTTCCGTCCATAGCGAGCTTCACGCTCGACTTCTTCCACATCTTGTGGCGATAGAGAAAATCCGTTAAGAATGGGGTTATAGCGATGCCAACAAAAAAGGCTGTTGCGGTAGTAAGAAAGATTTTAACGACATCAATAGGCATGATATTTACTCATTGTACAAAAATTATGAGTAAACATCAAACTTTACATAGGCGAGGCCTATGTAAAAGGTATAAGTTTTCTATTTTCGTACAGCCTCAACAAGCTTCTGCATATCATCAAAACGGCCTTTGTAGGTTGAGCCGAGTACGACTGCTACAACCGTGTCCCCTATTCCCCTATCAAAAATAACGGCAAGGTTCCCTCCGGAGATATTCGTAAATCCCGTCTTTGAGGCGACGAGCCCCGGAATACGCCCGACTATTTCATTTGTGTTTGGGAGGATATGAGCAATGTCGTCTTGCGAATAGATGCGCGCGTCTTTGCGCGCAGTTATTTCAACATTTTCGGGATATTTTTTCCACAGCTCGGCAAATAGCTCCGCAACATTTCGCGCGGATCCATAGCCACCATTTTGTGTCACACTGACATCAAGTCCCGATTCATTAAAAAACTCCATCTGGTCGAGTCCAAGCGCAAGCGCCTTTTCGTTCATCATTTGTATAAAACGCCCGCGAGATGGCATAGTATCGACACTTTGTTCCATACGCCCTTCTCTTCCGGTAAATTCCGCAACTGCGCGAGCCGCATCATTTGAAGAAATAATCATCATTAGATTCAAAATATCGCCAAGTCTCCACCTCTCTCCAGTGCGAAGCCCTGAATCCCCTTCTGCGGAAATATCATCCTTGGTAATCGTTATTACAGAGCTTTCTGGCAAATGTTCACGGGCAACAAGCGCTGTCATAATTTTTGTAATTGATGCAAGAGGAATCTTTTCGTTTTCATTTTTGGCATACAATACTGCATTCGTTTTCAAGTCGAACACATACACCGCGCGTGCTTCAAGAGAAATGTTTTCAAAAGGATTTGTAGTTTTCGCGGAACGAATTTCTTCTTGAGTTGTAATATCCAAATTTGTTTGTGCCGCTGTCGGCATAGCAAAAGAAAGAAGCCCTTGCAGTGCAATTGCAAAACCTGCTCCGCCACCGAGTACAACAGCAAGCGCGTGAGCCCTCTTTGTCATAATTTTTTCTCTACTCTTCTTCGTGTTCATCCCGTTAGAGGTAGGAAATTATTAAAAATTTCCGTAGTTATCTTATAATAATTACTAATAATAGCACATCTCTCTACAAAACCAGTGAGCACTTAATTTAACTGAGTGACCTCTAACGGGATTCATTTTCTTCAGTTGTCTGTTTAAACTCTTCAACTTCTTTTACCGTTTTCTCATACTCCGGCAAATCCGTTACCTTGCTCACTCCCATATAAGAAAGGAGTTCAAATGTCGGCTGGTAGACCGTACTGCGTCCGCCTTGATCGACCTTTTCAATAAGCCCTCGCACAAGAAGGCTTCGCAAGATATAGTTTGAATTTACTCCGCGAAGGTAGTTTATCTCGCTTCTCAAAATAGGCCCACGGTAAAGTACAATCGCAAGTGTTTCGAGGCCAGCCTTACCGAGCTCTTTGCTGATCTCCTCCTTAAGCAGCGCCTCAATTGTCGGGCCCATTTGTGGAGCCGAGCCGAGCATATATTCGCCGCCATTTTGCATTAAAGTAATTCCGCGGCCCAAAAGAGACTGTTCAAGCTCTGAAAGTCCCCTGCGCGCATCATCCTCGGATACACCGAGAGTTTTCGCTAAAAAACCTACTGTTACAGGTTCTCCTTTGAAAAACAATAGTGATTCTATTTTTTTAGAAAGTTCCATGTGCGTATTGTATCACACCCTACTTTACCCCATAACTTGGGGTTTCAAGTACGTTTGTTTCTATTTCAATATCATCTCCGTGCGCACCTTGAGTTACCGCTATCATTCCCTGTTTTACGAGTTCAAGCATAGCGAGGAAACTCACGATTATGTTCACCTTCTCCTCCTTACCCACTCCTGCAAACTCTCGAAAACTCATTTTCAAACTTCCGGTAATACGTGCGGTGAGTCGGTCCATCATATCTTCAAGCGAGATTACTTTTTTCACCACCACTTTCGGAAGTGTGATTTTTTTAGGGAAATGTAGAATTACATCTCGCATCGCAGAAAAAATGCTTTGCGTGGAAATTTCCGCACTGGGAGCAAAAACCGCTTCATGCGCGCGCGTAGCCCCTTTTGGAAACGAAACATTTGTGCCAAACATTTGCTTCACACGAACCGAAAGTTCGCGGATTTTCTGGTACTCCTTGAGGCGACGCTCGAGCTCATCAATATCCTGTGTTTCTTCTTCGGTCAAAGAAAGTGTTGGCAAAAGCGACTTCGATTTAATGAGAATAAGTGTCGATGCGACAATTAAAAAATTTGAAACAAAATCCACCGGCATTTTTTCAAATGTTTTCAAGTGCAGAATATAGTCATCTGCAACAGTCGCAAGCGAAATCTCATTGATGAAAAGCTTTTTCTTTTCCACCAAGTCAAGCAAGAGCTCAAGCGGCCCTTCAAACGCTTCCGTTTTAATTACATACGGAGTATCCATAGTTTTTATTCTGAAAGAAGATTGTCGATACGGTTTAGGTCGCGAGGAAAGAGAGTTGCCTGCTTCACATTTTCGAGTCCGAGAAATTTTGCCGTGAGACGCTCTAGCCCAAGCCCAAGCCCGCCATGCGGAGGCATTCCATATTTGAAGGCCTGCAAGTAATAGCGAAACTTTTCTGGATCAAGATTTTTGTTTTTCATGGACTGAACGAGCGTATCATAATCATGAATACGTTGAGCAAGTGTAGTGATTTCTATTCCACGGAAAAGGAGGTCTCCACCCTTTGCGTAACCAGGATCATTTTCATCCTCGTGAGTGTAAAACGGACGCTTTGTAATTGGGAAGTGTGTTATGAAAATGAAATCAGAATTAAATTCACGCTTGGAATACTCACAAAGGAAACGCTCGTGTGCTGGCTCTAGATCAGGCTCCTTTGTGCAGTCCTCCCCTGTTTCTTTTTTAATAACCTCCTGAGCCTCGCGGAGTTTCATTGCAGGAATTTTTTCTGGTATCTCGGGAATTGTAGCGCCAAAAAGCGCAAACTCAGCTGAACATTTTTCTTTGAGCTCCTTTGTTATATGCGCTAGAACACGATTCTCCATATTCATGACATCTGTATGATCCTTGATGAATCCCATTTCTAGATCAAGACTTGTGTACTCGTTTAGATGTCTTGTAGTACTGTGCTTTTCAGCTCGGTACACATTGCCTGTTGAAAATACGCGCTCAAATACGCCAACCATTATTTGTTTATATAGCTGAGGGCTCTGCGCGAGATGCGCCGTGTGTCCAAAATACTCAATATTAAATGAGTCTGCACCGCCCTCGGCGTCCTCACCAATAAGCTTAGGTGCCTGAAACTCAGTAAATCCTTCGCCTACAAGAAAGTTGCGAAAAGCATGGATAATAACAGCTTGAACCTTAAACACTGCGTGAGCTTTTTCTTCGCGGAGCGTAAGTGGAAGATAATCAAGATATGTATCTAGGTTAATATCTGTTCCAAGTTCAAACGGCAACTCTTTAGCTTTGCTTAGCACCTCAATATTCAAAACCTCAAGCTCAATGTCACCATTAAAAACGTCTGCTTTGATATTGCGTTCGGGGCGCTTGTTTACATGGGCGGAAACACTGACAACCCACTCTGGGCGTACACGCTGTGCCGTCTCAAGAGCTTCAACGTGACTAGGTAGGACCACCGCCTGCACCTTACCACTCATATCTCTCATATCAAGAAAGACCATTTTGCCTTGATCTCGACGGACATCAATCCATCCTGAAATGGTAACTTCTTTTCCGATGTTATTTTTTAAATCTTTAATGTATGTTCGTTCCATAATTTTAGTGGTAAAATTTACTCTGTATTTCATCGAGTGCTTCTTCGCGAGTCTTATCATTTATGAGCCTCTCAATCAAGTCACTTTTTGGATCATCTATAATCTCTCGAAAACGCGCGCTATTTGAGGCAATCCACGCCTCGGCAAAGTCATCTCCGCCAGCCCTTCTAATGAGTTCCATTTGCGCGCCCTGTATAATTTCAAATTTACTTTGTTCGGGGTCGATAAATGACTCAGTTTTACCAACAATTTTTTCAAAAAAATTTTTCATATTATTACATTACTAATCCCATTTTTTCTCGCATTTCTTTCATTGTTTTTGCGACCACCACACGCCCGCGATCGGTACCTTCTTTTATGATAGTCCTTACAAGGTTTTCGTTTTCCTCGTAATACTTTCTCTTTTCTCTTATAGGCTCGAGAAAATCATCAAGGACTTTATAAAGAATTTCCTTAACTTCCACATCTTTTATACTTCCCTCTCGATAACGTCTTTTTAATTCTTCGTTTTGTTGCTTATTACTATTAAAAGCATCCAAGTAAATAAAAACGGGGTTCCCTTCGACTTTTCCAGGATCATTGGCGTGAATTCTGCCAGGGTCAGTATACATTTTCATGACTTTCTTTTTTAAACTATCGGGACTTTCCGATAGATTAATCGTATTTCCTAAGGACTTACTCATCTTTTCTTTGCCGTCAGTGCCTTTTAAACGAGGGAAATCAGATATTAGACTTTGAGGAAGTACGAATAAATCCCCGTATATACGATTAAAATTCCTGGCTATCTCCCTCGCCTGTTCTATCATGGGAGACTGGTCTTCGCCGATAGGAACAAGATTAGCATTAAAACCAAGAATATCAGCAGCTTGGCTAATTGGGTATATGAAAAATCCTACCGGTAAAGAGCCACGAAATCCTTTTTTCTTGATCTCCTCTTTAACTGTCGGGTTTCTCTCTAGTTCCGCTACTGTAATTAAATTCATAAAATATACAGTCATTTCAAATAATTCAGGAATTTGCGATTGCAAGACAATAGATGTTTTTTGAGGGTCAATTCCAACACTTAAGTAATCGATGGTCACAGTAATTATATTCTGGGAGATCTTTTCCGAGTGCTCAAAATTATCAGTCATAGCTTGAACATCAGCGATAAGTATGTATTGTTCATACTCATCCTGAAGCTTTATCCTGTTAATTAAAGAACCCAAATAATGCCCCAAGTGCAAAGGGCCGGTAGGTCTGTCTCCAGTTAAAATTCGTTTTTTTCTATTATTTTGATTCTTATCTTCCATTGAATTTCATTATACAAAAAAATGAGGAATGACGCTACTTTCACCGTAATATCTCAGTAATATTGAATGGCCCTTGTCTACAGAAAGTATAAGCAGAGCAAACATTAAGCACTCAAACAAAAACCCCACATAAGTTTTGTTCTTATGTGGGGGAGAGTTGAAATCCTTCAAAACGAAGGTGGTGCTACACCAAATAGATTACAGAGAGACATGAAAGAATCTCTTTCTTCTGCCGGTAAAATCGGAAGAATTTCTTTTTCTACAAGAGGCAACAAGGAACAACATTTTGGATCAGGGCTAAAGATAGAGCCTGTCAGATACTGCGAATCAGCGCGACAACCACCACCGCAGATTCTTAAATACCGACAACTAACGCACTCAGAAATCTCTCGAACCTTCATTGAGTAAAAAGGGTTGCCTTTGGAAGTTGAGTATGCAACTTTTAGAGATGTTCCCTCCCCTACATGCGCAGTTTTTAGATTATAGGCAGCGCAAACATTGACATCACCGTTCGGCTTTACGCACACGATATCTCGATAACAACATGGGTGCATATTGATATCAAATTCATGATATGGAACGCTAGCAATTTGTGACTTGTAAATGTTCGCAATACCTAACCGAAACGGCCGCTTATCCTCAAGGTAAAGCTTGAGCAATTCCTTCACCATGGCTATTACTTTGAAGTACGGTGGTATACCAAACTCAGCTGGTGCCTTTTTGTAAAGGTCAGAAGAAAAAGGGATGTCCAAATTCCACCAGTTGATACCTAAAACCTTAAGCCTTTGGTAGAGAGGCAAGATGTCATCCATATTGCTATTATTAATCATTGTCACAACAGCTAATGGAATCTCTGATTCTTCCTTAACCATCCTTATCCTCTCAAGTACTAGTTGGTGGTTACCATTTCCCCTGAATGAATCATGAGAGTTGAACCCGTCCAAGCTGAGCCGAATAGCTCTCAGTTTTCCAGTACCAACTAACTTTTTAAAACGATCTTTTGTTAGTAAATGACCATTAGTCAGCAAGATTACCGGGGCATTACAGGCGTTGATAAGCTCAATAAGCATATCGCAATTACCGCGCTGATAAAGAAGCGGTTCCCCTCCTGAAAAATTGAAACGCTCACATTGCAAGGCGTTGGCTTCTTCTATTAACCGCAACCATTCCTGATGAGTCAGTTCCTTACTTTTGGTGGATGGCAGATTGTATACTTCGTTGTAGCAATGAGCACAACCCAGATTGCATTTTCCAGTTAACTCCAAGTGCATAAACATACGGAACTCCTTTCGCTTTTAGGTTACAAAGAGGGGGTATCGATTTCAAAAAAATCGATACCCCCAAGTGTTTGCCACTTCGTTATATGTCGCACCAATGTCCCTTAAGCACAATGCCGCCCTCTTTTTGAATTGGGGCAACTGGTGTCGCAGGCTTCGGTACTACGGGCTTTTGAACAACCGCTCCTTGCAAAAGGACAGGTTGCTTCAGGGGCTGCGTCTGCATTTGCATGATAAGTCTCCTAACAAGGAACGCTGGCATCGTCGAGGGCTCTCAACTTAAAACACCAACACCTAGTGGAAAGTATACCTTAATATGACACAAAGTCAACCTTTACAATACCAGATATCGTCTTTTTAGGGTCTATGCCTATGGCGAGATAATCCATCGCGAGGTCAAGCGTAAGTTTTTTGAGGAGAACGCCGTCTGACACGCTCGTGAGCGCGTGATAGTTGGCAATAAAAATAAACTGGCGATAGTTACCCTGTTGGTTAACAAACTGGCGCATAGCTCCAAAATAGTTACCAATATGAGCCGTCCCCGATGGTTGCACCGCCGAAAGTAGTGTTTTCTGCATTTCCATATACTACCAGAAGCGAGTGATTTTCAAAAGGTTTGTCACTGAGTAGATGTTCAGGCGCCACATATACGAGGAGCCTAGAAATTTTTTGAGAAAGATGTACACATAGTACTTCGACGAAAAAAATTTAGTAGCGACAAAGTAGATGGGGATGTGTGGACATCTACTACTTGCCTGAAATACGGAGCAGAGCAAGCTCGAGAGAAAGCCCCGGGACTTTCGCCACCCGCACGGACTCATAGGCGCGCAGGAATTCGGCAAGCTCTTTTGACGTCAATGTATGCGTTGCGTTCTTTGCAAGATCTTCAATAATTGTCATATCTTCTGTCGGAAAATCCTCGGCAAGGCGCTTTGCAGAGCCCGCCACAAAACGAAACATCATTACCGCGCGCATTTTGCGGAGAAGTAAATCAAGAAAAACTTTTTCTTCTACTCCTTGTTCAACTGACTTTGCAAGGGTCGAAAGTCCTGTCTCGACATCGCGCGCCACCACCGCGCGGAGGAATGAATTTACAATGCGACTATCGGGCGCGCCAGTTGCCGATTCCACTTCTTGTTGAGAAATCTTTTTGCCCGCGGATGCCGCTATGACTTTTTGAAGGATGCCGTATGTATCACGAAACGAACCATCGCCAAGAAGCGCAATGAGGTCCGCCGATGCAGGCTCAAGTGTGTAGCCCTCTTGTTTGATTACACGTTCCACCATTACTTTGAGCGTTGCCTGTGAAGGCTTCTCAAAACGAAAACTCTGGCAACGCGAAACGATTGTTTCAGGAATTTTGCCCTCATCGGTTGTAGCAAGAATGAACACAACGTGCTTTGGTGGTTCTTCAAGAGTTTTTAAAAGCGCAGGAAATGCTTCGCGCGAGAGCATGTGCGCTTCATCAATAATATATACTTTGTATTGCGAGTGCATCGGCACGGTGTGCACCGCGTCCCTAAGAGCGCGTATGTCATCAATGCATCGATTGGACGCTGCATCAATCTCATAAATATCATCATCGTGCGCCCCAATAGCCCGCGCAAAAATACGCGCGATTGAAGTCTTGCCTGTACCGCGAGAACCGGAAAAAAGATACGCGTGCCCAATAGAACCCGCCTTAATAGCGCCCAAAAGTGTTTTTATGGTTTGCTCTTGTCCGATGACCTCTTCAAAAGTTTTCGGGCGATATTTGGTATAAAGTGCGAGGCTTGAGGACATTGTAACAACAGTATAACAAACTAAAGTGACTTGAGAAAATCCCGCACAATGCGCTCCACCTCGTCGGCATTTTTCGCATCCATCATTTGCACGCGAAGTTCTTTTGCGCCGTCAAATCCGTTTACATAAGCCTTGTAGTGCTTTTTCATAATTGCGAAATTTTTAATGTCGCCCAAAAGTTTTTCAAAGAGGTGCGTGTGCTCGATGAGTATATTGAATTTTTCTTCAAGCGTTGGGGGTGCGGTGCGGTTGCGGTCAAAAAGCCACGGCGTGCCAAACATCGCGCGACCGAGCATCACGCCGTCTGCATCAGTCTCTCGTGCTTTAGTGTGCGCATCAGTGAGGTCTCGTGCATCGCCATTGCCGATTATGAGCGTACCAGTACCCTCCGCAAGTTTTACAGCGCGCGCGACCTCTTCCCACCGCGCTGGCACGAGTGAAAGTTCTTTGCGTGTGCGCGCATGCACGGTAATAGCTGCGGGCTTGGTCTCAAGTATCGCGCCAATCCACTCTTCGAGGTTTTCTTTATTATATCCAATGCGAGTTTTAACCGACACGGGCAAACCACCTGCACCCGCCATTGTCGCACGGATTACTTCTTGCGAAAGTTTCAAATTTTTTATATGTGCCGCACCAGCGCCTTGTTTCTCAATGCCTTTATCGGGGCAACCCATATTGATATCAATGCCGTCAAAACCGAGAGACTTGGCGAGTTCGGCTGTCTTTTTCATATTTTCCGGATTTGAACTAAAAATCTGCGCGACAATAGGGTGCTCGCGCTCGCTGAATGCAAGGTCTCGCTTCAAAATCTCGCGACCCGCACTACACAAGCCGTCCGCAGAAACAAACTCAGTCCAAAACACATCGGGGCCGCCTCCCGCTTCACCATGACGACTATACTTTGAAATCATCTGGCGAAAGGCTGCATCCGTCACATCCGCCATCGGCGCAAGCGCAAAAAAGGGTTTCTTGAGATCTGCCCAAAAACCCATAATAGGTCCGCTAGCACTTGTTTGTTTCACTTCTTCTTTCATACGTGGCACTCTAACATAAGTAGTTGACTACTTCAAAAAAGTAAATTCGTTTACAATTCTTTTTTGTGTATTTTCAAGAGAGGTTTTTAGGTCTTCTACCGTGCTAAACTGCTGGTAAAAATAGGGGGTTGTCTGAGGTCCGCCATAAACATGGAGATGAAAATGTCGCACATCCTGAGCGTCTTCCCCATTTACTTGATGTAAAATAATAGACGTATACCCAAATATTTTTTTTAAAATAACCGCAGATTGTTGCGCAAGTGACATAACAGCAGAGAGTTCTTCTTCTGAAATATCGAAAATATCGTTTGCATGATGTTTTGGGATAATCAATAGGTGCCCTTCTGTTGCTGGCTCACGATCAAGAAATGCAACAGCAAAAGAGTTTTCATCAACAATATAAGCAGGTGCTTCCTTTGCTGCAATCGCACAAAAAATATCTTTATGGGGAGTCATGTGTATACAATAAAGCAAAAGTAAATAAAAAAGAAGAGCAAACACAATGTTTGCTCTTCAAAGGAACCAGACGCCTTTTATCGCTAGGCGCCAACGGCCTGTTTCAAGGGAACAAAAGAATCGAATGCACTTGCGCGCAACATGCATTGACGACACACACCGCAAGGAACATCTGAAGAGGCGGAACATGAATGGGTGAACCTGAAATCAATATCAAGAGTTACGCCAAGATTTACCATGTCCTTTTTTGAATACCCGATAAAAGGGGTCTCAAAATTACATGGTGAATACGACCCGAGGGCGGGAAGTTTTTCGAGAGCACGTAAGTACTCCAGAACTTTTTCCTGCGACGTACCAATAAGGTCGTCTTGATGGATTGCCCAGTAAATATGCTTTATCCCACGGATCCTTGCAAACATGAGGGCAGTGAGGTGCAATAGCTCAACGCTCATAGGAACAGGGGTTTTCCCGCGAGAAACGCAATTATTGACGGACCCGCCAACATTAAAAGACATGTTGGTGTTTGTCCCTCCAAGCATCTGCTCAATAAATTTGAAGTCGAGTACGACATGCAAAATATTGAGCTTCTTAGCAAGAAACGTTGCGTTGTTGATTTCCACCCAGTTTGTATCGCCAGGGTACCGCAAGCTTAGTGCATGCACCTTTTTTCCTTCGGCACATAATTTTGCTGCACAAACAGCGGAATCAATCCCGCCAGACAACAGAACTAAAACCTGCTGTTTCAGAACAGTACAAGAATTATCCATGATTGCTTCTTCTTTGAATGTAAAAGGTACAAAATCGCACCACATTTATAATACCATAAAAATTGAGAATTTCAAGGGCCACCTAATTTTCAAACCCGAAGAAAATTTTATTTCCAAAACGCATATCTATATATAAAAGTTTCTTTTTTAGCGCGACATTGTCGGGAAACTCTTTGGAAATTGCCGAGTGCAATCTTTTTATGAGCACTGCCGGACTCTCTTCATCTTTAAATCGGATTGTAACTCCCAGAAGAAACGGGTACGCCTCACTCGCGCGAATAATAATTTCGGCTTCCCCTTCAGGTTTCAAAATAATGCGAAGTGGGTCCCCCACTTCCCTCTCCAAAAGTTTTACAAATGTATCTGCAGAAATAAAACGACTATGCGGGAGCGAGGCACGCAATGGAACGCCTACATTTTTTTCTATGAGCTTTGAATACACCTCAAGGTAAACCCCGCCGGAAAAAACTGGAGCATGATCAAATACAAAACCGGCTTCATCGATGAACCAACAATCAACGAGAGACGGAGTGACATTCTGTCCGCACCACAGCGCGTACGGCTTGCGTTCAGATGTATTAATTTCCAGAGCGCGATTATCGGTACGATTTACAGAGACTGTCGCAAGACGCGGAAATGTTTCAATGATGGACAGCTCTATTTCTTTTTTAGGAAACAAGTAACTATTGTTTCGCGAATACACAAAAAAATAATTTCCAAGAAGTTTTTCCTTCGCAAGCGCACGCACGGCATCCTCTGAAACAGTTTTTATGCCTGTAATGTCTAGCTGGCTAATCTGCCACCTATCGTTGTGCGACACTCCACCAAGCGCAACAAAAAACAAAAACGCAAGGAGTAGTACGATAAAAGTTCTACTGAGCCACCGGCTCGATTGTTCACGGAGACGGAGAAAAATATTCGCCAAGCGTGTCATATTAAAAAAGTTTTATCCAATTTTATATCTACCGCCCATGTATGGGCGAAGTACCTCAGGAATTGTTATAGAGCCATCAGAGTTTTGATAGTTTTCTATGAGAGCAATAATAGGTCGTGGAGTGGGTAAAGCTGTACCATTAAGTGAATGTGCGAAACGCAACTTGCCATCTACGTCTTTGTAACGAATATTTAAACGACGTGTTTGAAAATCATGAAAATATGAAATTGAGTGTGTTTCTCGGTATGTGTTTTGAGAAGGCACCCACGCTTCTATATCATATTTTTTTACTTGACCAAGACCTAGGTCACCACCACAGTTTACTACAACGTGGTAAGGGATCTTTAAATCCTGCATAACTTCCTCAGCGAGAGCAGCTAATTCTTCATGGTACTTTACGCTCTCCTCATGAACAGCTTCACACAGAACAACCTGCTCCATTTTGAAAAATTCATGGACCCGCATAAGTCCTTTGGTGTCCTTACTGTGACTCCCTGCTTCACGACGAAAACACGGAGAGAAAGCAATAAATTTCATAGGAAAATCTTCTTTGCGTAATACTTCATCCATATAGTATGCCATCGTGCCAACTTCACCAGTACCTGCAAGAAAATCACCATCTTGTGTTTTATACAGGTCATCTTCTCCTTGAGGTAGGTACCCAGTTCCCACCATTGTTTCTCTTTTTACTAGAGACGGTACGAGGATTGGAGTGAACCCCTTAGCAACAAATTTTGCGAGGACAAATTGCCATAGCGCAAAATTAAGCAACATTCCATCATTTTTTAAAACATAACCACGGAACCCGGCCATTTTTGTCCCTCTTTCAAAATCTACGAGGTCCAATTTTTCCATAAGCTCAATGTGGTCTTTTGGAGTAAAATCAAATTTTGGAATCGTGCCCCATGTGCGCACTTCCACATTGTCCGAATCTTCCTTGCCTTCTGGTACCGACACATCGGGGATGTTTGGCACCTGCACCATAAGTCCGTGCCATGTTTTCATTATCTCGGTCAGCTCGGCTTCTTTCCCCTGAAGGACTTCCTTAATCGCTTTTGATTCTATGATTAGCTTTTCACGCTCTTTTGGGTCTGTGGCGCGCGGTACGGCATCTGCAGTTTCATTTTGTTTACCACGCATAGCCTCTACATCAAGAAGAAGCGCGCGGCGCTCATCATCCACTCTCAAAAGCTCTGCGACATCAAAAGCAATGTTCTTTTTAACAGCCCCATCTTTCACGAGATCCGCATTCTCACGAATGAATTTGATGTCTAACATATAGTAGAGAGTATACCAGACGTGATACAATCAGTAAAATTATGAGTAAGCAACATTCATATACTATTAGTACACTTCCGGCTCTGGAATTTCCAAAAGCGCTTCTTGAAATTCCGCAAGTTCCTGAAAAGCTTTTTATTGCGGGCGAGCTACCTGACCCGTCTCAATACTACTATTTGTCTGTCGTTGGTTCTCGAAAATATACGAGTTATGGGCGAGAAGCATGCGAACGCATTATCGCTGGACTTGCGGGCTATCCTATTTGTATCGTCTCTGGGCTAGCAATGGGAATCGACGGCATTGCGCATCGCGCGGCTCTTGATGCGGGGCTTCGCACCATCGCAGTACCCGGCTCGGGACTTGACCCGAAAGTTATTTACCCACGCACGCATTTAAACCTCGCTCGCGAGATTATTGAAAACGGAGGCGCGCTTCTTTCTGAATATGAGCCAGACTTCAGGGCGGCACCGTGGAGCTTTCCGCAGAGAAACAGAATTATGGCGGGGCTCTCACAAGGTGTGCTCATTGTTGAGGCTGAAGAAAAATCTGGCACGCTCATCACAGCGCGTATGGCGCTCGATTATAATAGAAATGTTTTCGTCGTTCCCGGCCCTATTTTTTCCGCTACATCAAAGGGCACCAATAATCTTCTTCGCCATGGCGCAACGCCGATTACTTCTGCAAAAGATTTACTTGAGGAAATTGGTTTTATTGAGCAAACATTCGGCACCCTCGACCTCGCGCTTTTTACTCCGGAAGAACAAGCGGTGCTTATACTATTAGATGAGCCACTCGCGCGCGAGGATATTCTCGCATCACTAGACACCCCTCCCGCCCAAACGCTTTCAATACTCACTGTACTAGAAATAAAAGGTTTAATTCAGGAGCGAATGGGAAAAATTGAGCGTATGAAATAATAGATTATGGGGGCTTGACAAATAGCACAGGAGGTGCTATACTTGTCTTACATGAATCACGGCACCCTGCTGTGAATGTCATTTGAACCTTCAAGAGGCGAAAAACATGAACGTGTCATTCTTCCAAAGCTTCAAAAAACCTTACTCCTTCGGGGAAAAAGTTTTTCTGACGGTGGTCACGGTTATCGTTACTGTCGCAATAACCGTCGCCTACACTCATTGGATACCGATTGTACTCCATCGTTCATAAAACAACGGAGTATGAAAAAATAATCCGTGTAGCACTATCACAGTGCTACGCGGATTTTATTTTCCAATTTGCAAAAAATATCACTCTATAGTACTACTATGTATTAATGTCTACTAAGTCATACAAACTCCTCATCGTTGAGTCGCCATCAAAAGCGAAGACGATTGGAAAATATTTGGGTAACGAATATATCGTGAAGGCGAGTGTCGGGCATGTGCGCGACCTACCAAAATCGAACAAACAAGCTATCGATATCCCCGGTGGCTTTATTCCGTTTTATGAAATCTCCAAGGGCAAGGCGGACATAGTGCACGAGATTGACTCCCTTGCAAAAAAAGCGAGCGAAGTACTGTTAGCAACGGACCCCGACCGTGAGGGTGAGGCTATTGCTTGGCACATCGCAGAGGCTTGTGGATTGAAAAACCCAAAGCGTGTTACCTATCACGAAATTACCAAAGCTGCCATCGAGGAAGCTATTGCACACCCAAGAAAGATAGACCAAAATCTTCGCAAAGCTCAGGAGGCGCGTCGCGTACTCGACCGGCTCGTGGGCTACGACCTCTCGGGTCTCATTTGGAAAAAGGTGCGCTACGGCCTTTCGGCTGGTCGGGTGCAGTCCCCTGCTCTCCGTATCATTATGGAGCGTGAGCGAGAAATCCGCGCATTTATCCCCGAAGCATATTGGGCACTCACCGCAAAAGTTAAAACAATGAAGGGTTCCGAGCTCGAGCTTTCGTGTACCGAGGAACCGCGTGACGAAAATATCGTGAAAAATATTTTAAAAATTGGACGCGCGAATCAGTGGGTTGTGCGCGAGGTAAAAGAAAGCGAAGTGAGTCGCACACCAAAAGCGCCATTTATCACTTCCACACTCCAACAAGCAGGCTCATCGCGTTTTGGTTTTGCGCCGTCTCGCACGATGGGTATCGCGCAAAAACTTTACGAAAAAGGTTTTATCACTTACATGCGTACCGACAGCACGACACTTTCAAAAGACGCGACCACGGCAATACTCGCAGAAATCACCAAGCGCTATGGCGCCACATCCGCAGAGGCGCGCGTATTTAAAACCAAAAGTAAAAATGCGCAGGAGGCGCACGAAGCTATTCGCCCCACCGATATGGGAAAGGACGACTTAGGCATCAACCCCGAAGAGAAAAAACTTTATCGACTCATCTGGGCGCGCACAATCGCATCGCAAATGATTGACGCAAAACTCGCCCGCACAACCATCCTCGCGAATGTCCGAGACTTTTCAATACCCAATTTTTCTGTTACCGGTTCGCGCGTTATTATGCCCGGGTGGCTCTCCGCAGACCCAGACTCGCGGGGTGAGGATGTGGAGCTCCCAAAGGTTACAGAGGGTGAATCGCTCATGCTCCTTTCTCTTGATGATGAAGCAAAATTTACCGAGCCACCACCTCGCTACTCCGAGGCAGGGCTTGTAAAGGAGCTGGAGAAGCGCGACATCGGCCGTCCATCCACATACGCGTCTATTATTAAAACCATTCTCGATCGTGGCTATGTTATAAAAGACGGCAAGGCGCTCAAACCCACCGACACGGGCGATGTGGTGAGTTCTTTTCTCGAAGAGCATTTTGCAAACTACATCTCAGACACTTTTACCGCAGAAATGGAGAACAAACTCGACGACATCGCAAACGGCGAACGCGAGTATGTAAAAACACTAAAAGAATTTTACGGACCTTTTTTGAAAGAAGTAAAGTCAAAAGACAAAATTGACAAACTCACCACGCTCGGCGATGCAGACCCAAAACACAAATGTCCAAAGTGCAATGGCTCGATGATTATAAAGCTAGCGCGCACGGGGAAATTTTTGTCCTGTAAAAATTATCCTGAATGCGTTGGCGCGCGCATGATAGACGGCACCGAGCTCGCTGGTCCCCGCGACACGGGCGAGCTGTGCCCAAAATGCGAAAAGGCAAACCTCGTGGAACGCGACGGTCGCTTTGGCAGATTCATCGCCTGCGGAAGCTACCCGAAATGCAAGTTTATTAAAAAAGACGAAGCAGCGGCACTTCTCAATCACACTGGCGTACCTTGCCCTGCCTGTAAAAAAGGTTTTATGACCGAACGCAAGGGCCGTTTCGGTATTTTCTATAGCTGTACAGGCTATCCCGACTGCAAGAACGCAATCAAAGCAAAGCCCACCGGAAACTTTTGTACATATCCAAAACTTGATGACTCTGCCTGTGGATCACTCATGATGCTCGGCACCAAAACAATTCCTGAACGCTGTTCACTGAAAACTTGCCCTAACCACAATCCACACAAACTCGAGAAAGCAAAATAAGGAAAAGCAAATAAAAAGCCCGCCCTTTTTAAAAAGGGCGGGCTTTTTATTTGCTTTTCCTTACACATTCCCATAATATTAAAAGATGTCTCATCCTTCATATCCATCAGTCGATGAAATAATCGCGCTTATGAAATCGCCAAGAGAGGGCGAGCGCGAACTTATTGCAAAAGCTTACACATTTGCACAAAAAGCTCACGATGGACAAAAACGCTACTCTGGCGAACCATACTTCAACCATGTTGCCCATGTGGGCGCAAACCTCGCGCAAATTCATGTCGACGCGGTAACCGTTGTTGCAGGGCTCCTTCATGACACGATAGAAGATGCGAACATCTTGCCCAAAAATATAGAACAAGAATTTGGAAAAGAAGTTCTAACGCTAGTAGAAGGTGTGACCAAACTCGGTAAACTCAAATATCGCGGCGTGGAACGACATGTAGAAAGTTTGCGCAAATTTTTCATTGCAATGTCTCACGATGTCCGCGTGCTCTTGATCAAGCTCGCCGACCGTCTCCACAACATTCAGACACTAGAACATGTTCCAGAGGCAAAAAGACATAGGATTGCTCTAGAGACCCTAGAGATCCACGCGCGCCTCGCTGATCGTTTTGGTATGGGAAAATGGAAAGCAATATTTGAAGATTCGGCCTTCCCTTATGCTTTCCCAAAAGAGCATGCGCAAGTCCTCGCCGTCATAAAGAATAAACGAATTGCCGACGAAAAGTATGCAGAAAAAATTCACCGTTCTATCCAAAAAGAACTCGTTGCAAACGGCCTCAAAACTGCGCGCGTAGACTACCGCGTAAAAAACCTTTTCAGTTTGTGGAAAAAACTCCAACGCAAGGAAATGGACCCTGACAAGGTGTACGACATTCTTGCCGTGCGTGTCATTGTAAAGTCTGTAGAAGACTGCTACCGCGCACTCGGCATCATTCACAAACATTGGCGTCCTGTTTCCGGTAGAGTCAAAGACTACATTGCTGTGTCAAAAGCAAACGGCTACCGTTCTCTCCACACCACTATTTTTCGCGGAGATGGCGGTATTATTGAAATACAAATTCGTACTGAAGAAATGCACAATGAGGCACAATACGGTATCGCTTCACATCTCGCTTACAAAGAAAAAGGTGGTGCTACAGGTTCCCGTCCAGGACGCGAATCTGTTGATTCGAAAAATCTCGCGTGGGTTAAAGAGCTTACAAAATGGCAAAAAGAAGTTGCGAGCTCTGATGAATTTATGGAACATCTCCATATGGATTTTTTCAAAAATCGCGTATTTGTATTCACACCAAAAGGTGATGTGATTGACCTCCCTGAAGATTCAAGCCCCATCGATTTTGCATACGCTATTCATTCCAACATCGGCAACCACCTGTCGGGAGCAAAAATAAACGGCAAACTTGTCTCAATAGAAACAAAGCTAAAGAATGGCGACATTGTTGAAATCGAAACAAAAGAAAATGCGACACCAAAGCGCAAGTGGCTCGACTACACAAAAACAACAATGGCAAAGAGGCATATTCGTATTTACCTCGAGAAAACGAGTACAATCGGCGCTATTGCTCAGAGGTTTTTCAGAAAGAAATAACAACAAAAAAACTATCTGCATAATAAGAATGCGGTCGCATTCTTATTATGCAGATAGTTTTTTGCTTATATTACAGCGAGAAGTTTTTCACATTGTAAAGATCCTCGTCTGGGTCTTTTTCCATCGCATCCTCCCCGCCTTCTGCGAGCTCGTCAGCCTGCGCTGGAGTTACCGCTTCGGTTGGAGTTTCACCAAGCGGTGCCTCAATTTTTCCTGTCTCTATTTCATTATGCAAACGCTTCATAAAGTTGCGTACATCGTCATTTGAGAAAAAATCAATAACAATTTTCCCGCCGCCTTCTCGCTTTTCGATATGTACACGCGTTCCTAAAACTTCAGTGAGTTCTGCTTCAAACTCCGCAACCTCAGGATCAATAAGACCGAGCTTTCGAACTTTTTCTACCGCAATCCGGCGCGCAATCCGTTCAGATTCGCGCACATTCAACTTTTTGAAAATTATTTCCTTGTAAAGAGTCAGCTGTTCTTCTTTGCGATCACAAAGCATGAGAAGTGGGCGCGTATGTCCCTCGGTAATTTTACGCTCCGCCAGAGCAATAAGCATTTCTTCGGGAAGAGCGAGGAGGCGGAGTGTGTTGGAGACATACTCACGGCTTTTACCCACCTTTACAGCAATTTGCACATGCTTGAAACCAAAATCGTCCACAAGGCGCTGAAATGCCCTTGCGCGGTCGACAGGATTCAAGTCTTCACGTTGCAAATTTTCGATAATAGCGAGCTCGAGCTTTACTCTGTCTTCTTCCTCTTTTCCCTCTTCGCCGATACGAATGAGCACCGGCACTTGCGAGAGTCCTGCGATTTTTGATGCACGCAAGCGGCGCTCTCCGGCAATAAGCTCGTACTCCACCGCGAGACCTCCATCGGACTTTTCAATCTCACGGCGCGTGACCACGAGAGGCTGTAAAATACCGTATTGTTTTATGGAATCCGCAAGGTCGCGGAGTTTGTGCTCGTCAAACTCCTTTCGTGGCTGAAAAGGGTTTGGCTTAATTTTATCAATTTCAATCCAGAAGATTGAGTTTTGATACATTTGATTTGGCATTCCGATGGGCATGAGAGTAAATAATTAAATTCTGTTCACTCATCTTATCACACAAAAACGCATCCGCAAAAAATTGACAAAACAAAATACAAGATGGTAAACTACTAAAAGTGACATACACAAGTAAGGAGACACCATCATGGAAATACCAAAAAATCTCGACCCTCGAACCCAAGCAATCCTCCAGAGCCATCTCAAAGATCCTGCTTTGATTAATGGCGAGACAGGACATCTTGAAGTACCCGATCAAACAACTACTGACAAGGCACCCATTGAACAAAAGACAAAAAAGGCTTTTCCAACGTTTGCTGAAAAATCACTTCCACCAGAACGGGATTGAATGTCCAAAATAAATGCCCACACCGTTATTTACGGATGTGGGCATTTTCTTTTTACTTCGGCGATTCGCAGGTTAAGGCTTGTGTTCCTTTTCGTCTTGTCCGGTCAATTCCCTGACTTGTGACGGGGATACAAACGCTTGCAACACAGCTACAATGGCCGAGCAGATTTTCTTAAGCATGGAGCAACCTCCGTATGTGATTTCCAAATATATCGTACCACAATTCCAAATAAAAAGCAAGTGCGAGTAATCATCTGCTCCTAAAGCTCGTAAATCACGTCCTTGCGTTCAACCACTGTTTCCCAATCCATTCTTTTTGCATGGCGGTAAAGTTTTAGGTTTGGATTAAAACAAATTGGTCGATCAACAAGTTCAAGAAATGAAATATCACCCTCGGTGTCTCCCACACCAACAGAACCTACAAGAGTTAGTCCTTCTTTTTCAACCGCGCGCCGTAGGATACCAGCCTTGTTCGCAATCAAGTGTTCATCCATAATATTTCCAGTAAAGCATTCTGTGGGTCCGGTCTCATAGAGTCGCCCATAAGTTTTGTCAAAACCAATTTCTTTACAAAACAGATCAAGGGTTCCCTTTGGCGACTGCGAGATTGCAAGAAGGAAATATCCTTTCTTTTTTAAGTCTTTTATTAGCTTTTCTGTAAAGACGTATGTGCGATGACGATAACGCTCAACTACAAGCTCTGATGCACGCATAAATTCACGGTACGGCATACCTTTTATATTTTTCAAAAATACTCCCACGACCGCCATAATATAAGACTCGTAGTCGCCCTTGCGGTTGAGCCAGCGCACTTTTTCACGCTCGTACTCCGCGCGTACTTCAATAGGAAAAAGTCCAACTTCTATCAAAACTTCGACAAGCTCAATGAGCAAGCTTGAACGGAAAATAGTGCCGTCTATGTCAAATATCGCCACCTTACGCAATGTGTCTTTTTTGAGTATCGCCATATGCATTACATTTTACATCGTTTAAGACACTGACGCAAAAGAAAAAAGCCCAGCCACTCTAGAGTGGCTGGGCGTTTTTGAATTTTTTACATTTTTACTATTTTGGTCGCGTAGGGCGTCTTTCAAGCTGCCCTACAACACGCCTTACTTCCTTCGTGCGGTGGAGTTTCCTCTTGTCGCTAAAGGGCCACAATTTCATCGCACTCTCGCCTTCTGTCTGCGTAAACACCCGAAAGAGGTGTTTAAAATTCAAAATGTTACGTTCCATGAGCGCAACAAAAGGATGGTCAACTTCTACAACATCGTGTGCCACGCCTTTGTTGTCTACTTTGCCGTGATAAATCTTGTCTTCAGTCGCCTTGCACAACCCTACGAGAGCCATCATGGCATTTTCGTTGGTAGTCGCATTGCGCGGTTCCACAAACCACCTCGTCACTCTTTCCACCTTTTCGGAACCCATGTTATCCTCCTGTGTTTTGCATCATTTGCTTCATATAAACAATCATTGCGATTTGAAACACAACGACAGGTACAATAACAGATGCAACAACAAAGATCAAAATTACCCACAGTAATGTGAGGACAATTCCTGCGAAGAGAATCATACACCCTCCATTCATTGCAAACATTTGAAATGACTATCTAAGCTCCACCATACCACAAAAATATATAAAAGCAACGCCCCGAAACGGTAAATTCGCAAAAAGAGCAAAAATGTGCTATGGTTTTTGTAAGCGCCATTGGGCGCTTTGAAATTAACAGGCCCTATCGTCTATCGGTTAGGACACATCCTTCTCAAGGATGGAAGCGCGGTTCGATTCCGCGTAGGGTCACTCGTAAAAAAGAAAAGGCTGACAATTGCATGATTGTCAGCCTTTTCTTTTTTACGCCTTTGCTTTCCATTCCTCCTCCTGTCTAACGAGGAATTCGCTAGCACGCTCCGGCTCTGCCATTATTTCTTCCACGGCGCGCTCCATACGGATACCCTGCGAGCCTTTCATGAGCACAATATCTCCAGCGCCGATAATACCTTCGAGATACTTCCCAGCCAAACGCGAATCATCAAATTCAATAATATTTTTCTCGCTCATATCGGCATCAAGCGCGCCCTCTACAATGTACTTTGCGCGCGGACCGACAGCAAGCAACAGATCCACGAAACTCCCTGCTAGTTTACCGATTTTTTTGTGCTCATCGATGGTAAATTTGCCAAGCTCGAGCATGTCTCCAAGAACCGCAATTCGTTTACCTTTTGTTTTGATACTCTTTAGCGCCTCAAGAGCGGCTTCTGCGGCAACAGGAGATGCATTGTAGCTGTCATCAATAATACTTGAACCCTTAATCCCCGAAAGCACTCTCATGCGCCCCGGCGGACTCATATGTAAAGAGAGTCGCCCAATAATGTCAACTACATTGAGCTTCAGATATACGCCGGTCGCTATGGCTGCAAGCGCACTATATACGGGTTGAACACCCAAAACACCATGCATTGCAACTGGAAATACATTACCGTCATATTCGAGCTTGAATGTCGTACCGACTGGCATGTGCCCCTCGTAAGCGGTTTGTATGTTTGATGCGCGAAACATCGCGCCTGCTTTTAACCCATACGTAAGCGACTTTGCTTTTGTTTTTTCTCGAAGCGCGAGCACGCGTTCATCGTCAGCATTTACAATAAGCACGCCAGTGGAACGGAGCGCTTTTACAATGTTTGCTTCCTCATCAAAAAGTTCTTCGGGTGATTTGAAAAATTCTACATGTACCGGCACATCTCCAAAGCGCGTAATGACGGCAACATCAGGTACTACCAATAAAGTGGCGTGCGCTATGTCCCCTGGCTTGTCTGCCCCAATCTCAAGGACAAGCCACTTTGGATAGTGCACGCGAGTTAGGATTAGTATTAACCCCTTCAAAATATTTTTAAACCAAAGAAGGGGGTTTAACCACGCGTTTTCACAATTTAAAATAGTGAGAGGAAGCCCTATCTCACTGTTGAAGCTCTTCATACTTTTGCTCGCTACAAGCGCCTCGCCCACCACCGCAAAAATCGCATCTTTTGTTGAGGTTTTTCCGACTGTTCCCGTGACCGCAATAATCTTTGGGTTGTACTTGCGGAGCACAAGCTTTGCCTCTGCTTCAAGTATTTTGGTAACGATGTTTCGTAGTAATGTTTTAATCATAATGGTAGTTTACCTGTCGGGCGGAACCTCATAATAGTTTATCAAAAATTTCGTGATTTGCATAAACGGTAGAGAGAGTGTGTGTGATGCGTACGCTTCCCCGCGTGGATTTTTGAGTGTGATGAATATAATAAATTTTGGATCACGAGAAGGGAAGTATCCAAAGAAAGTGTGGAGGTAATCGGTCTTTGAATAAACGCCGTCTTCCACAAGCTGTGCGGTACCAGTTTTTGCGGCAATACTGTAATGCTCCATTTTAAGAGTACCACCCATAAGAGCCTTATCGACCACTACGGTAAGCATTCGTGAAATCTCTTCTGATGTTTCCTTTTTTAGCACACGTCGTTCGTTCGACGGTACAAAATCACGCGAAGGTCCAATACTGTATTCGGTGCGCTTGACCACATGCGGGGTTACCAACACGCCACCGTTTGCAAGTGAGGCAAGCGCGCGTATTGTCGCAATTGGTGTCATTGAAATACCCTGACCAAATGATGCGGTTGCGTATTCAATGTCACGAGGGCTCTCAAGGTTCTGCAGTTTGCCCACGCTCTCGTTTGGTAAATCAATTCCTGTTTCTTCTCCAAGTCCGTATGCTTTAAAATATTCCCTAAAACGGTCTTTACCAAGACGATCCATCACAAACATTGTTCCCGTGTTGAGAGACTGATTAAGAATTTCCTGCATTGGCACTACCCCGCGCGATTTTCCGTCAAAATTGGCAATGCGTTTTGTGTTTACAACACGAAACCCTTTATCGTCGTAGGTGGTACTTGCGGTTATCACACCTGCGTCTATGCCTGCTGCTATTGTGAGAGGCTTTACAATAGAGCCCATTTCATACACCCCATCCACGAGCGGATTTGCGAAAACACTTTGGTTTTTTTCTTTCGAAAAGTTGTTTGGGTCAAATGTTGGCATTGTTGCCATTGCTAATATCTCGCCTGTTTTCGGGTTCATAATAATTCCGCCTACACTTGCAGCATTATATTTTTTTAAAATATCATTCTCGAGAGTCCGCTCGAGAAACCCTTGCACGGTGGGCTCAATGGTTGTCACCAAGTCCCCTTCGCGCCCTCGGTCAAAAAGTATCGCTGCGCCCGGCTTCAAAAATAAATCTGCAAAAAAGTTCGTTGACTCATTATTTCCAGACCGAGTGAGTGGTTCATTATAATATTGCTCGAGGCCGTATCTGCCTGTGACCACGCTACCATTTGACCCTATGAAGCCAAGGACTTGCGCCGAGAGCTGATTCCCTGGGTAAAAGCGTTTTTTATTTTTCTCTAAGATGATACTTCTGTCGGCGAGTGCTTTAATCCCCTCAATTTCTTTCTCAGACAAATGCTTTGTGACTTCTTCATATTGGTCGTTCGCGCGCCCCATCCGAGCAATCAAATCCGCGCGGTCAAAAGAAGCAAACGTCGCCAGTTTATCCGCGAGGGCTTCTTTATCCTTGACCTTTGAAGGGTCTACGGCAAGCGTGTAGTCAGGCACTACAGTAGCGGCAGAAATGGTGCGCCCAGTCTTTTCTGTAAAAAATATAGTACCTCTGTCGAATGTTCCACCCGTGGAAGAAAGGTAGGGAGATTCTGCTTTATTTCTATAGAATTCCCCTTTGTTTATTTGTAGATATCCAAGTTTTGTAATCAAAAGGAGTGCTATCAAAAGCACTCCTGTGTTTAAAAACCATATATTGTAAATCCGACGCTCTTTCATCCCATTTTAGCGCGCCATTGAAATTTTTGTGGGAGACGTCTCTGCCGTTGCCACTGCAATGACTGGCGAACCCGCAAACTTTGCATTTATCTCAGAAAAGCCGAGGGTCTCTGCATACGCAAGGGTAACAGAATTTGTTTGCGATAAATATTCCGCTTCAAGCGCGCCTGTCTTTTTTGCAATCTGATGTGCGGCGAGGTTCTGTCTGTTGCGGTCCACAACTGCGAGCGTGAGCGACAGCACAGAGTACAAATAGAATGCAACCACCACGCCGATTAGTGCCGCCAATATCCAAAAAATCTTATGTTCTATATTATTCAACTCGAGTGTTTTTGTGGTCATAGTAGAGAATTAATTTTTAATGATTATTCTTAATTTCGCGCTTCGAGATTTCGGGTTTTCTTTTATTTCAATGTCGCCGGGAACGATTGGTTTTTTTGTAACAAGAGTTGCTGTTCCTTCTTCTTTTTTTTGTCTAAAAAATTCTTTTACAATGCGGTCTTCGAGTGAGTGAAATGAAATGACCGCCATTCTGCCACCCGGGGCAAGGTGTGCAAAACCCCTTGAAATACCTTCTCGCAATGCACCGAGTTCGTCATTTACCGCGATGCGAATGGCCTGAAATGTCTTTGTGGCGGAGTTTATCTTGCCAAAACGTTTTGGCACACTCTGTTTTACGATTTCGGCGAGCTGTCCGGATGTTTCGATGGATTTTGACGCTCTCGCTTCCACGATTCCACGCGCAATCCTCTTTGCGTATCTCTCTTCGCCGTAGCCAAAAATAATATCCGCGATACTTTCCTCTGCCCATTCGTTTACAATCTCGCGCGCAGTGAGGCCATCGCCCTCTGAGCGAAATGTCATCAAGAGCGGTTCGTCACGCATAAAAGAGAATCCGCGCGGTGAAACCGAGAGCTGGCGATTTGAAAGGCCGATGTCGAGCAAAATAGCATCAATTTTTTCGACGCCTGCATTTTTGAGCACTGCGTCAATGTTTCGGAAGTTGGCGCATACAAAGAGTTTTTTACAAGGAAGGTCTTTTAAACGTTCCTCGGCTATTGCGAGAGACTCTTTGTCAGCATCCGTGCCGATAAAGAAACCGCCCTTCCCTATCTTTTCGCAAAGAACTCTGCTGTGCCCGCCGAGACCGACGGTCCCTTCGAACACTGTCTTGCCAATGGTGAGCGCAAGCCCCTCTGTGGATTCCTGTAAAAGAACTGGGATGTGGCGATCCATACCCGCTTATATGACGCCTATCTCTCCAAGCTTTTCTGCGAGAGCATCCGCTCCTTTTTGAATACGCGCCTTGTATTCTTGCCATACTTTTTCGTTCCAGAGCTCGACACGAGTGGAGACGCCCACGACGGCAACTTGAGTTTTCAAATCTGCAAACTCTTTTAAAAAATCTGGAACAAGAATACGACCAATGCTGTCGACATCTGTTTCTACGGCACCCGCGAGCATAAAGCGTCCAAAACCACGCGTGTCTGCTTGTCCCATAGGGAGTCCCGCAAGTTTCCCTGCAACTTTTTCCCATTCTTTTATAGGATAAACAAAAAGACAATTATCAAGACCATGTGTGATTACAACTTTCTTACCAAGTTCCTTGCGAAACTTCGCGGGCAGCGCGAGACGTTTCTTGGGATCGAGGGTATGAATGTATTCGCCGATAAGCATAGTAATTTTTTTAGTGAGATTTTTGTAGAATTTCTAATTGTCTATGGCCTAGCCAAGAATTTGCTAATTCTCCACTTCATCCCACTTGGCTACATTATATTACACTTTACTCCACTCTACAACAATAGTTATCCACAAGCGAGTGAGGGGTCAAAAAGTACCCTTTTTAGTCCCGAGCGAGCGAAGTGGATATTGTATCTAGTTATATCCACAGTTTGGACAAAAGAAAAAAGCACCATTTGCGTAGCAAATGGTGCTTGAGTAAAACCTCCAGACTCGTGTGAAGGATGGGCACACTGCCTAGAGTAAAACCCAATGAAAACAAGGGGAAAGAGGGGTCTTCAGTGGATTTTTAACCTTATTTAAAGTCCTTTCAACCTATCTAAAGGAGAGTATACCACAAAAAAACCCTACTCGCTCTGTGGTCTCATTGTGGGGAAAAGTACTACCTCGCGGATATTTCGTGTATTGGAGAGAACCATGACCACGCGGTCAATGCCTATACCCACCCCGCCGGCAGGAGGAAGGCCATACTCAATAGCCTCGAGATAGTCTTCGTCCGAGGGCGACACATCCCCTTCTCCCCCCTTTTTCTTTTTGTCCTGTTCTTCGTAGCGAGCTTTTTGTTCTAGCGGATCGTTCAATTCTGAAAATGCATTCACCATTTCAATACCTGCGATGACGAGTTGGAACCGGTCAATGAGGGCGGGCTTCGCTTCTTGCTTCTTTGCAAACGGCGAAAAACCGGCAGGGAAGTCTACGATAAATGTCGGCTGAATAATTTTTGGGCGACAAGTTTTTTTGTAAACATTGTCCATTATTTTTTCTATGGAGTCTGATGGTTCTACGCGCACCCCAAAACGCTCCGAAGAAAGCTTCCAATCTTCCCTAGACATTGTCTCAGGGCTCTCCATAGACGCGTAACGCTTGAATAAGTCTAAAAATGATACTACTGTAAACTTTTTTGAAGTATCAATAATATCCTCGCCGTTTTTAATTTTACCCCCTTTCAGGACAGTTTTTACAAGAGTCTTTATAAATTTCTCAACAAACGCCATTTGTGAGGCGGAAGTTTCGTATGCGGCATAAAATTCTAGCATCGTAAACTCTGGATTGTGCGTCATATCGATACCCTCATTTCTAAAATTACGGCCAATTTCGTACACGCGTGGAAATCCGCCAATCAAAAGTTTTTTCAAATAAAGCTCTGGGGCAATGCGCAGATTGAGGTCAATATCGAGCGCATTGTGATGCGTTTCAAAAGGCATGGCCAAGGCACCACCAGCAAGAGACTGCAGGATTGGGGTTTCAACTTCAAGATAATCAGCATCATTTAAAAACTTGCGAATCTCAGTAATGACATTCGAACGAAGCACGAAGCGTGCGCGAACTTCCTCCGACATAAGCAAATCCAAATAGCGTTTACGAAAACGCTCTTCCACATCTTGGAGGCCGTGCCATTTATCTGGAAGCGGGCGCAAACTTTTCGCAAGAATCTTCCAATCCTTCACGAGAATAGTCCTCTCTTTGCGCTTTGTCATAAAGAGCGTCCCTGTACATTCTACAAAATCACCAACATCCACAGCGTCTTGAAAAAGCGCAAAAAGACTCTCGTCCATTTCATCACGCTTAAGAAAACCCTGAATAGTGGCTTCCCCGTCGCGAAGATTAAAAAACACAAGAGCGCCTTGACCGCGAATAGCCACGACGCGACCCGCGAGCGTCATTTTTTTATTATCACGCGACAATTTTGCAAATGAAGCCAAGGCTTGCGCGACAGAAAAAGAACGCTTGGTTGCAATAGGATACGGATTGATTCCCTTCTCTTTGAGAAGTTCGAGTTTCTTTATTCTTTCAGCACGAAGCTCTAGGATAGAAGCCATAAATTAAATTCTACTCCACATCAACAATCTTTGCTTCGACGAGACCAACCGGTGTTTCGTAAGAGATTTTGTCTCCTTTTTTCTTTCCCATAATGGCTTCTCCAAGAGGCGACTTGTTTGAAATTTTATTTTCTTTTGTGTTCGTTTCTTCAGAGCCAACAATCTGATAGCGGCGCTCCGCTTTTTCTCCGCCCTTTATAATAACGACAGTTGAACCGATAGTGACTACTCCACCTTTGTGTTTTTCGGTAATAACAACATTCTTAATCATCTGCTCAAGCTTTGCGATGCGTTCTTCGGTCTCTGCCTGGTTTTGGCGTGCTTCGTGATACTCGGCGTTTTCCGAGAGGTCCCCTAGGCCCTTTGCAAACTCAAGTTGCTCCGCAATCTCCTTGCGACGCACGCTCTTCAAGTGGTCCAACTCCTTGGTTAATTCCGCAAATTTCTCTTTGCTTAAATATTCTTTTTCTTCTGACATATGAGTGCCATTCTATCGGTTTCCCGCCCAGAAGTCAATTCGCCTTACTTGAGGTATTCCGGCGTATTTTCATTCATCCAGTCCAAAAGCTGTCGCATTACGTATACACCACCGATGGTGTTTGCGTACGGACCGCGTTCCATCACGACAGTAAAAGCATAGCGCGGTTTTTCATAAGGGAAAAAACCGACAACCCATGAGTTGATATACTTTTTCCCTGCATCTATTTCGGCTGTACCTGTCTTGCCGGCAACATCTACATACCACACATTTAGACCTGCTACGGTCCCTTCCGTAACTGCTTGGCGCATTCCATCACGCGCGACTTGAAAGTGTTCCGAGGAAATTGGAATCTTTGAGGTTGGAAATTCTTGCGCGGGATCTTTCAAAAGATGCGGAGTAACGAGCGTGCCGTCGTTTGCGATACTTGCGATACCGCGAACTGCCTGCAAGGGTGTTGTTTGAAAACCATACTGCCCGATGACCGTGTGGTATGTGTCTCCCAGACGCCACGTTCCGTCCTTAAACATTTTTTGTTTCCACTCCGGACTTGGGATGGTTCCGTTTTTTTCATCGGTAATATCTATTCCGGCCGGCGAGCCAAAACCAAACATACGAGAGTATTTTTCAATGTTCGCAATACCGATGCCTTTTTGACTTTCAAAACCGCCGCCGATTGCATAAAAATATACATCCGACGATACTGCGAGAGCACGGCGCATATCCACCCATCCGTGCGCCTTCCAGTCATTAAATACTGATTTTATATTGGGATAGTATGGATTTTGAATTGAAATAGATCCGGTACTTAAAATTTGTTTTTCTGTATTAATAACGCCTTCGGAGAGTGCGGCAATAGCCATAAAAGGTTTTATAATAGATCCAGGTGTATACACGCCTGAAACAGCGCGGTTTAAAAACACAGCACGCTTGTCTAGGTTATAACTTTGGATAAGTTTTTTATTTTTTCCTTCGGAGAGCACGGAGCTTTCATATTCCGGATAGCTTGTCATCGCCAAAAGCTCCCCTGTTTCAATATCCATAATAGTACCAGCGCCAGCCACATAGCCAAAGTCATTTGCGGTTTGCCTGATCGTGGTATGGAGCTTTTCTTGCACACGCGAGTCAATGGAGAGTGTAAGGGGTGTGCCGTTCTTTGGCGCTTCAACGATACTTCCAGCCTTTGAATTCCCAAGTGCATCTGTTTCCACGATCTGGAGTCCGTTCTCTCCTGATAGACTCTTGTTGTAATACTCCTCGATGCCATCTTTGCCATCAAACTTTTCCTGATAGTAGTATCCGCGAGTGTCGCGCTTTGGGTAACTCACATAGCCAAGTGTGTGTCCAAAACCGGGTGATGCAATGTATGAACGATGCGGAAAGGGCATTTTTTCGGTTGTAGAACTCGTGTCTGACATAATGAGCGCTGTCCGAGCTGCCTCGTCATCAAAAGAATTCCACGCAAGAGGAACTTTGTTGCGGTCATAAATAACACCACGCATGGCAAAAAGTGGCGTATGATCAAGACGATTGTTTTCGCTCTTTGCAAAAAAATCGGCACCGTTTACAACCTGCAAACTTGTCACCTTTACAAGAAAAGTGGCGGACACCAAAAGAAAAAAAACAAAAACACCCAATATAGACATTCGACTTATGGATTTTTCTATTCGCCCCTCAAACTGGTCTTTGTCAAATCCAGGCAAATTTTTTGAATCAAGAAAAATCTCATCCGGATTGATGTCTCGAGAAAGCTGTCTTAAGTGTCGGGCGAAGATTTTCTTTGACATGGTATTACTGTATCACTACTATCGCACTATTTTCTTTACATAGGTAGCCAGAGCAAAAACAATAACAGACCCGAGAATACCTGCCATCCCCATGGCGGACAGGGTGCGCGCTCCGTACAAAAAATCAATAAGGGCGCCAAACACTATAACTTCATAAAAAGACGAAAAGAACAAAACGCCGAAGAAGGCGAGTACCGCCACAAACCACCATGGCGTATAAAAAACCGCGCAAAGCAACACAAAATCAAAAAAAAGTCGCTTCTTCATGTTACAAAATCTTATCAAGAATTATTTCCACGGAACGAATTTCTGTAATATTGAACGGAACTCTAAAAAATACGCGTGCAAACGGCAAAGAAGGTTCTCCTTCGACCAAAGAAACAGTGCCGAGCAAAAGTCCTTCTTTAGATGAAGTAACATTATCTCCAACAAGTATAGTGCTACCCTCCGGAACCTTGGCTTCAAAGTTTCCCATCCCTTTTCCGAGTGCCTTTGCTGGAATAAATCGTCCTCCAATATTCACCAAGTGCTCCTCTCCCGGAGATGAATATAGTTTTATTTTTGAAGATAGAGCAGTGACTTCAACAACTTCTCCAATAGCCCCTGACCCTGTGTAAACAACAATATCCCCTATTGCAACACCCTTGTCGGTACCAGCATCAACAACCAAGGTGTCATACGGCGACAACCCCGGACCCGCGAGCACATAAGCAACTACTCGATTGTCACCTTGCACTCGCCCAAACATCGCTTCGAGCTTGTTTACTTTTTCATAAAGAAGATTCCTGTCGAGAACTTGCGCTTGCATGCGATTGACATCCGCACGAAGCGTATCATTTTCTAACACAAGAGTATCCTTCGAGCGAAAATTTGTTGTAAAAGAATTCCACGCGCTTGAAGCCAAGTCGCCGGCGCCCCACACCTTTCCAGAAACAGCGTACACCGACTGTGTAACCATATTCCTAGCTGGAGCATACAAAAGAGCGAAAGCGCTTACGGAAAAAATGGCAACAAACGCGATATTTTTTCGTGCAAAGAATATGTTATCGCGGCGGTATATCATTTTCGTGTTCAATAAGCACCCCGCGAAACCCTTCCATGTCTTCAAGAATAACTCCAGCGCCGCGCGCGACTGCTGTCAGTGGGTCGTTGGCAACATAGACGGGAACATGAAGCGTTTGAGAAAGGAGCTCATCTAGTCCTCGAAGGAGCGCGCCTCCGCCGACCAAAATAATTCCACGGCTCATCACATCCGAAAGAACTTCAGGTGGTGTGGTTTCGATAACTTCTTTTACTGACTCAACAAGACTAATAATAGAAGCGCTCATCGCTTCTCGAATATCCGTGTCCGTTACCACCACTTCGCGTGGAAGCCCTGTCACAAGGTCGCGCCCGCGAATGACCGCCTCCATCGGTTCTTTTCCTTTTTTTGCAGAGCCAATAGCGATTTTTACGCTTTCCGCAGTACGCTCACCAATAAGCACGCGAAATTCATCGCGCACATAATTGATAATGTCATTATTTAAACGATCCCCTGCGACATGAAAGTTTTTTGAGCGTACGATACCGCCGAGCGAAATAACCGCAATGTCTGTCGTACCGCCGCCAATGTCAATAATCATATTGCCAATCGGCTCCTTCACGGGGAGCTTGATGCCAATAGCCGCGGCCATTGGCTCTTCAACAATATGCACTTCGCGCGCGCCAGCATTTTTTGCCGCATCATAAACCGCGCGGACTTCAACCGTCGTGATGCCGGATGGGACGCCAATAACCACGCGTGGACGAACAGTTTTTTTACTGATTTTATTTGCTTTTCCAATCAAATACGAGAGCATTTCTTCGGTAACTTCGAAGTTTGAAATAACGCCATCAACAAGGGGGCGTATTGCCACAATGTGCCCCGGTGTACGACCGAGCATTTGTTTTGCCTGCGAGCCAAGCGCAACAACCTGCCCCGTTTTCTGGTTCACAGCAACAACCGACGGTTCATTGATAACGATGCCGTGGTCGCGCAGATACACAAGCGTATTCGCAGTACCAAGGTCGATACCGATATCATTAGAAAAAAGTTTGTAAAATTTCTCAAACATATTATTTATTTTTACACTTTGCAAAAAGTTCTTCACGGGAAACCATAGACACCTCCCCAGTAGCACGGTCTTTTAATTCGAAACTTTTGCTCGCAAGAGTTTTTGCTGATACGACGACACGTATCGGAATACCGATGAGGTCACTTTCTGCAAATTTTTCTCCAGCCCGAAGGTCGCGATCATCCCACAAAGTTTCCACATTGCATGCATTGAGCTCTGCATAAAGCGCTTTCGAATATTCTTCGACATCCTTGTTCCCTGCGGATAAGTCCACTAAATGCACAGCAAATGGAGCGATTTCCTCGGGCCACACAAGCCCTTTGTCATCGCCAAGCACCTCTACGACAGTCCCCAAGACGCGACCAAGCCCAATACCATAACACCCCATGACGACCGTTTGCTCTTTCCCTTCTTCGTCCTTGTACGAGAGGTTAAACGGCGCCGAGTATTTGGTTTTTAGCTCAAAAATATTCCCTACCTCTACAGACGTTTCCGTACGCAAATTCTTTCCTTGACACTTTGGGCACTCGTTATTCTGGTCTTCAATAATCTCTTTGTTCACTGCAATATGACATTTGTCGCATATATGAATAGTGTCCTCGCCTGCTGGAGTCACTGTCTGAAATTCGTGCGAGTATTTTGAAAAACTTCCGCCGGCGGCAAGAGTAAGGAATGTTGTTGCGCCGATGCCAGCGCGCTCAAAAACGCGCACATACACACCTTTTATTTTTTCATAAAATATTTTCATATCTGCCTCATCACGGTGAAAGGAATACATATCTTTCATCATAAACTCACGACCGCGTAGGATGCCTGACTTTGCGCGAAGCTCCATGCGAAACTTATTTTGAAATTGATATGTTGAAAAAGGGAGGTCGCGATACGATGAAACAAACTGCTTAACGAGTGGAACTACGATTTCCTCGTGAGTGGGTCCGAGGGCGTTTTCGCGCCCAGATGTGTCGCTCACTTTATAGAGATCGTCCATCGTGTCCCATCGCCCTGTCGTTTGCCAATTTTCTTTTGGCTGAAGTGATGGCATCAAAATTTCTTGTCCACCAGCACTGTTCATTTCCTCACGAATAATATTTTCGATTTTCTTTAGCACGCGAAGACCGAGCGGAAGATATGTGTAAACGCCGGCCTGAAGCTTGTCGACAAAGCCCGCGCGGATGAGAAGCTTCGCGTTTTTTGCCACTTCATCTGCTGGAGCTTCTTTTCGAGTTTTTGTGAATAATTGAGACTGTCGCATATGTATCTTGTATCTGCGTATCTTACATTAAAAACCATACAGTACCAAATTATTTGACTTTTGATTCTTGGTGTGGGGCAATATCAAAAAAACTGTGTCGAGCAAGCATTACTACTGAATCAACTTCGCCACATCGTGGAAAGTTATGAACACCATAAATGCAATAAGTATAAGGAAACCGATTCCGTTCACGGCGTTTGCAATTACTGGTTTTATGGGCGAGCGTTTTATCGACTCGATGAGTAAAAACAAAAGTCGTCCGCCGTCGAGCGCAGGAAATGGCAGTAAATTTATAATAGCGAGGTTAATAGATATAATGGCGGTGAGTGAGAGCAAGTGTATAAAGCCTAATGTTGAAGCATCGCTAACGATGCCAACAATTCCCACGGGGCCAGAAATGTCCTGAAAACTTGCTTGCCCAATAAATATATTTTTAAAAAAATCAATGATGCCAACAGCCATCGCCATAGTGATTGATGCCGTTGTTGAAAGACCAACATACAATGCTTCATGAACAGGGAGACGAAGCATCCCTATAACATCCATAGAAATACCGATGGCTCGGCGACCATCTACAACCCCCTCTTCGCCTCGCACAGTTGCAGTTTTTGTTTCAATCCCGCGCAAATAAGTAAGTTTTATTTCTTCGTTTGATGCAATAAATCTTTGCGTTGCCGGAACCTTTGGATTGGTGAGAATATTTTCGCCAGAAACAAGACTCACAATAATATCTCCGCCTTTGAGTCCCGCTTTTTGCGCGGGAGACTTTGGCGCAACCTGCGTGATGGTGAGGTTTAGATTTTGCACGCGAGCGCCGTATTTAGAATCATTTCCTGAATACGGAAGCCCCGCCATAAAACCTAAACTAATGAGAAACCATGCAAAAAGTAAATTAAAGACAACTCCAGCGGAAATAATCCATGCCTGCACAAGGCGCGGCTTTTGGGTCAAACTGCGTGAAGAATCCTTTCCTTCCAAGGATTCTTTGTTGGGGTCCTCGCCAAAAATTTTCACAAACCCGCCAATAGGGAAAGCATTAAAAGAATAAATAGTCTCCCCTACCTTTTTCTGCCATAGGCGAGGCGGGAAACCAATGCCAAATTCATCGACACGCACCCCCGCGCGCTTTGCAGCGATAAAATGCCCAAGCTCGTGGACGAGAATAAGAGCTGCAAGAATGATTATGAATAAAATGATGCTCATTTAAATTGTGTGTGGTGGACGAATTATTCCCCCATAATTTCTTTTTCTTTTCTCGCCCCGATGGACTCGAGATTGTTGTTTGCTTCATCGACAAACTTTTGGAGGTCCTCCATGGCGCGCGTCTTTTCATCTTCGCTCATTCCCCCGTCACGCTCCGTTTCAATGATGGAATTTTTTGTTTGTTCGCGCACCCCCTTTATGGTCACGCGCGCAGACTCTACTTTTTCACGCACAATTTTTGTAAACGAAACGCGGCGCTCGGTAGTGAGCGGAGGGAAAAATATGCGAAGCCCAGCATCGTCTGTGGATACAGAGATGCCAAGGTTTGCGGTATTGATTGCCTTTTCAATCTCTTTGCCGTTTGCCTTTTCCCACGGCACGATGCGGAGCGTACGCGCGTCCTCGTTTGCGATAGTTGCAACATGTTGAATCGAGAGCTGTGCGCCATACGACTCGACAAAAATGCCATCGAGTATTGAGCTTGATGCGCGCCCTGTGTGAATAGCGGAAAGCTCTTTGCTCAAATGTTCGGCAATATCCCCTGTCTTCTTTTTAAATCCTGAAAAATCGTATGTCATATGATATGGACAGTATCTTATCAAGATTCCGCTCAAACTTCAATGAGAACTTGGGTATTATTTCACCGACTCGCCATACGCTTCGTCCTCATCGTCTTTGTCTGCATCAGCCTTTGTGGCGTGCATGCGCCCATCGATATGATTTGGAGGGGCATACACAGTATAAACTTTGAGTGAACTATTACCGGTATTTTTGAAATTGTGTTTCGTGCCGGGAGGCACAACCACTACATCACCTTCACCTATTGCACTTTCTTTCCCGTTCAAAATCGCTTTCCCTGTGCCACTCAAGAAAAAAAGAGTTTGCTCTACATTGTGATGTGTCTCCTCTCCTATTTCACCGCCCGCGGGAATATCCATCACCACAAGCTGGCTCCGCGAGCCCGTGAAAAGCACTTTTCTAAAATTAGTGTTTTCCGCTGTATCTTTATGTATGTTTCCGATGTATGACATATATGTGCCAGTATATCAATTTTACATAAAAACTTGCAAGAAAAAAGACGGTCCTTTTTACGGGACCGTCTTTGCTACTTACTACACAGCATGGTGATTACTTCTGACTTAGGCAGACAGAGCCTTGCTTGCCGCGGCGCGGACTTCGTTGTACTGCGCCGAGAGGACCTCGAGCTCGTTGGCGTCGAACGAAGCTTCGAAGCCGTCGGTGCGCTTGACGATAGCCGACTCACCGACGAAAGCGATCTGCAGGCTGTTCACCTGGACGCCGGACTTGGTTTGGCCGTGGCAGTGAAACCACTTGTTCGCGGGAATGGTGGAGGCGTCGATCGCAGCCTTGGAGCCGTTGATCGTGATTGGGAGCATGGCTTTCTTCTGCGTACCTTTATTGGAATTCATGCGATATCATTCTCCATGTAGTTGAGTTGAAAGAACATTCACTTCTGCCAGATGACAAAAAATGAAAACGACCCCAAAAGGTCGATTGGGGCATCCTACACTATGCAGGTTTTAATGTCAAGCTTTGTGGCTTATGTGGAATATGGGTGCGGGTTGGAACCTTTTTGGGCTATATATCAGTATATCTTTATGGCAATATTTTTAAAATAAAGACGATATTGTCGTCTGCTAAAATTTCTTCTTTTTTTCGTACTGCAGCCTTAATCGGCAGAATATAGCACTCGGACCTCTTCTCGTAGAAAATTGATGTCACCCATGTTGTTTTTCCAATTGTTACAGATACAGGAAGCGAACCCCATCCGCGCTTCATTGCCCCAAAATTCTTAGTAATTTCTGCTGATTCCTTTTTAGGAACATTCACAAAGTGCCACTGCGCAGTTTCGCTCGGATAAATCCATACCCTAGCGTCAATTTTGTAATTGCTCTTCTTCATAAAAGAACTCTAACATTTTTTAGTATTGCTGACTTACTCGGTTGTGAACCCCACACCTTGAGACCTTGTAAGAACATTTTAGCATCCCTTCTACTCACTAGATGAGCCGTCTCGGTCACTGTCTCATTTACAACTCTTTTGACTTTGTTAACTTCTGCTTCATACCCCAAGTATATAGGGAGAAGATAATTACTCTGCTTTTAATATCTATTAGTGTGTATGGCTATCGTCGTTGGCATGTTCCTCAACCCAAAATACGTGAGTGATTTTCTTGTTACCATGGCCGAGGTCCTTCTCAAACTCGTTGTTGCGACCATGTGCGTCCTGACCTATAGCCCTGCCCCATTCGGACGCATTGGTAAATTCGTCGCTTTGTGCTGCTGCCGATGCGCCGCGATTGCTTGCTGATGCGGTGCTAAACGAGTTGGACGAATCAACATGCGCGTATATTGCGGCAAGCTGGTCGTAGTCGTGCTGGTTTGGCAAGGTGCTTAGCGTGCTTGTAGCATTGGCTCCTGTGTTAGAGAAGTAGTCCATGCAGGTGTTCTGCGATGAGCCGTCCTCGCTTGTATGGCCCAAGCCAAAAGTGTGGCCGACCTCTTGGCACATTACATGCAACTTTTCGTTGGGATTATTGTACTTAGCAGTATTGAAGTAGGTGTCATTCATTTTAGCGACTCCCTGGGTAATATGGGAGCCGGATGTCCAAATTTGTGCGAGTCCGAGCCAGCCGTTATTTCCGTATGCTTTGTTGCACACCTGCACTGTGCCAGCCACAGGCGAACAGTCCTTTTTAGTAGCTTTATGTCTTAGCGCTGTGCCAACAACAACGGTGGTATCGAGTACGTTTGACTGGCTCCATGCGTTTGAAGTCGTGGCGAGATAGGAGTCCCATGTAGATGTGACATTGTCACCGAGCGTAAGTGCAAAAGGGGTTGTAGTACGGCCCCAGTGATAGCCACCCCACGAGTGACTAGCTAGTGCTACCGATGCCGACCCCAACCCTACAATAATCGCCGCTACGTATAAATATTTTTTCATACAGTTAAGTATACTCCCGTGTCAACAAAATTGCAAAGAACCCTGTTTGCGCGGAAAAGGGAAAAGGGGGTCAGGTACCCTTTTTAGGTCTCCCTGTTGCACGGGCAGTAGCCTCTAACCCAAACTTTTTAATCATTATATCAATCCACTCGCCTGTCCCAAAAGGCTTCCCCTTTATCACCGACGCTCTTATATTTTCTACTTCCTCTATTGTTTGCGGAGTATTTACAAATGACAGATAATCCTTAGGTTCTAATATTGGCCAAACCGACAGAAGTTTCTTTTTCTTTACATCTCCTGAGAGCCTTCGCGCGAGACTACAGAAATCCCAATTCTCAGATTTTTTCACAAGTTTTGCGCGGAGAGCATTTCGTTCAACATAACGAATTACGGAAAGGAGGTTTTCATCGTCCTGTATTAAAAAAGATTTGTATCTCCCTTGATACAGGTGCCCGCTCCCCTTTGTGCTGTTGGCTTGGTGCCATCGCTGTGTATGTGTGAGTGTGAGCCATTGCATAAATTTACCCATGTCGCCGTCACATTTAGGGTAGAGTACTAGATGGAAGTGGTTTGGCATAAGACAATATGCGATGATTCTCATGGAAAACTTCTCTATTGCTTCCTCTAGTACCTTTTCAAACAGAATATAATCCTCTTTCTTGAAGAAGATCGGCATGCGTGCGTTAGCACGATTAATGACATGGTAGCAATAATTGCCGATGTCTGTGCGGGTGATACGCGGCATTAGTTTAGTATATCAGTATTCAATAAAAAGGGTACCTGACCCCCTTTCTCGGTCTGGTGACCTCGAAACCTGCGTGCTCTCTTCGAGCACTGCGGCCCGCGTCTCAATTTCATTGAGACAATCTTGACGGCTTCAAAGGCCCTTATTGTCTGTTTGCGCCCTAAGCTGGGAGGCTTGGAATCGAACCAAGATTGACGGCTTCAAAGGCCGCTGTCCTACCATTAGACGATCTCCCAGCTTAACTCGCAAACAACGACAATTTTCTTACGAAACCAGATGAATTGCAAAGCAGTTTGCCATTCATTCCCACCATACGACGATCTCCAAGCAATAATTACAAACAGCACCGATTCCTTCGGACCGGATGAAACAGTATGCAGATACTGTTTCATTATCCTACCATTAGACCTGCCCGCCACTGCCTAATCGCTCAAAAAAACAGCTGGGCGATGGCAGGCGGGCGATCTCCTAATGACTCGTTATTTTAAACGCACACTGACGCAGAATACACCAAAAAGCACCATTTGGCAAGGTTTTTATGGCTTTGCGGGGAGTTCGACATAAAACGATGAGCCAGTACCCTCGCCTTTCGACTCCGCCCAAATCCTACCCACGTGCTTTTTGATGATTTCATTTGCCACATAAATTCCTAGGCCAGTACCTAGAGCGTACTCCATGCCACCATTATCAACACGGGCAAGTTTTCTAAATATCTCCTCGAGCGTTCTCGGGCTCATCCCTATCCCCGTATCTGACAGACTAAAAAGAATTTTTTTATCATCAGGGCTCTTGTGAAGAAGCAACGATATTTCTCCGCGAGGCGTGTACCTTACCGAATTATCAATAAGATTTGAAAGAACTTGTCGAAGTTTACTCTCATCGCCTATTGTTATAAATTGCCCGATGGTAAGACTGTCATCAATAGTTAAGTTGAATGTCAGCCCTGCGTGATTTGCGGATCTCTTCATCTCGTTTGCAACATCAAGAGTAAGTTTTTTAATATCTACATCGGTAAAATTGTATTCCATGTCTCCGCTGTCGATCCGAGAGATATCCACAAAATTAGAAATTGTAGTGACCAAGTGCCTGCTCGAAACAAAGATTTTTTCAACAGCATCAGATATCGGCACTGAAAGTTCGCCAAAGGACCCGCTGGCAAGCATCGAAGAATAACCTTTTATCGAAGTCAACGGATCAAGTAGATTAAGAGCCGCGACAGAGAGGAATTCAGATTTTTTATTGTCTAGAACTTTCAATCGCCCGGAAGTCGTTTCAAGCTCTCGTGACAGATGCAACACCTTGTCTTTTGCCTGTATCCCTCGTTTTATACTACCAACCAAAAATGCGCCCGCAAAAACAACTACTGTAGTAGTCATCGTTTTGATAAATAAATCGAGAAACGAGCTTACAAAGAAAAGTCCTATGGTAAGTACAAGCACTGTTACTGAAATGAACAATTCAATCACTATGATTTTAATATCCACAAAATTGTATTTTACAAGTAAGAAAACTGGCACAATCGCCGAAGTAATATATAGAATCATCATTCCGGCGTAACCAACAGAAGCGCCAAATGAGCCTCCAAAAAATGTGTAAACAACTGCCACAGAGGCATTGACGATTCCAAAAAGAAAAAGGAATTTATTGCTACTCTTTGTTAGATCCTGCCAGAAAATAACACCACAAAGCATAGCTGAAAGAAAACTGCTTATTACAACCCCCCATCCGACAAACGAGATATTGTTGATAATATCAAATATGCTACCAATCATGGAATAAGTATATCATTCTTTTCACACAAAATTCCTTGGAAGCTCCGTCAGCTCAGTCGCGCCTTGTTCTGGATCCCCTATATTGATATGTGAAACCCCAAGCAAGCCATCGGTCAATTCAACAACTTTTTCGCTTGATTTGTAAAGCTTCTCCACGGCATCACGCGCGGTGTCTGGAATAGTGCCAAATGTCCCCTCAAGAATCATAGACGCGTACCCCTTTATACCGGTAAGCGATGTGCGCATCTCACGCGAAGTAATGGACGCAAACTCCATCTTTTGGCTTTCCATCATTTGCAAACGCTCGTTCGCTATCTTTATTTCCTTTACGAGCTCCAGAGCCCGTTTGCGGCTGCGAATATCTTTCCGAATACTATAAATCAGGAAGATACCAAGAAGCAAGACTATCGATACGAAAACCAAGTTGATTACCATGAACTTATTCTAATCTATTTCTAAAATTTATAAAAGAATGCTGGGTCGCGGAGTGGGGGTTGACTTGAAACAATAAGTTGTGTAGAATGTATTTTGACGGAAAACGACGCATTTGCGAATCAGTAGATTCGTGGCTCGGCCATAAGCGTTTTTTGTTTTTAGTTCTTTGGCTTCTTAAAAACATTCAAACTTCAACCGTTACATACAAAAAAGGGTTAACGATGAACAAAGGAAAAACAGCAGCATTTGCAATGGAGATAAGCCGTGAATGCGTAATGGAGCTGAGAAGTCTGCAGGACCCAACGGAACAAATGGTCGTCCAAACGGAACCCGCCCATGAGTTTCCATTTCCATGTGGATACATCGACGATCGCCCCGAACCAAACCACCGCAGGTCACGGTAGGCACTACCGATCCAAACAAAAAAAGTAAATAAGAAACAAACTCAATTCATACAAAGCGCCCTCCAACAGGGCGCTTTTTTTAATAAAGGATCCTCGGGGCAGAGCCCCGAGGTATTATCGGAACTCGCTTTGCTCGCACAATACGCCCCAAGGGGCGTGGTATTTACCTATATTAGCTCCTCGGCTCGGAAGTGAGAATGGGGTACATTCTCACTTCGCTCGCTCTACGTCGCTAATAAAAAAGCCCCGCGCATAGTAATGCGCGGGGCTGAAATGATCAGACAAATAGGATATTAATCCCCTGTGTCTTCTTGATTTGCACTGAACTGGTCGTTAGAAGTGCCGAGATTCGTGCAGGGTTTCCCGCCGTGATCTCGTCTTCCTATAAGGTGTGGTGGATCGATGGGGCAAAACGCTCCCACTTCTATTTCCATGTGGCCATCAATATTGTCATTCATTACTTATTTTCCCCTTGGTTTAAGGCACTACGTGCCAGTTAAAAAGAACACTCCAAAAACTGGGTACACAATATCATATAATTTATATTTACACAAATTTTTGTTGCGCTAGCACAAAAAAAAATACGCGTAACCATAAATATGGTTACGCGTATCAGTGATACATATTTTATATCACTTTGGGATTGTGAGAAGCTGTCCGGGGCGAAGTTTGGTGTCGCTCGTCATGTTGTTTGCGAGAAGGAGTTTCTTTGGCGGAACATCATGCTTTCGCGCAATGTTCCAAAGCGTATCTCCTTTTTTCACCACATACTCACCCTTGAGCTTGCCGACATGTTCCCAGAGCACATCCTTCTTCGGTGTCTGCGCCTGTGTCTGTTCCTTTTTGGCAACCTTATCGGGTGCCTTTATGGACGATGAACCGCCGTGAACGACCGTCTTTTTCACCTCCACCTTATTCAGGTAGTCTGTCGCCAGTTGAGTATAGGTGACAACTTGGGTCTTGTCGCCAATCCACAAGAGGCTGACAGCGATGAACGCAACGGCTAGCACACGCCAAGTGTTTCTCGCGTACTGCTTCAGAATGACTATATTCATAGCAAAGAACTCCTTTTGGTTGAATGAAACTACTCCCCTAAGTATACACTATTTCAGCTTTTTGTCAAGCCCTTGTAATCATATAATTTGTAGCGCACAAGACACTAAATATTCCGCGTCCTTTTAGTTTCGATAAGCTTCTTCGATTGTCGGATTTCTTCTGTGCTTTGATTGCACAATAGCTTCCATAATCCTCTTTGTTTCTTCTGAATTCCCTAGAGATGACTGAGTCGTCAACCATAAGAGCAATGGCGATTCCGTGATAATTTTTTTTGTCCATCCACAATGCTTCGATACGAAAACGATTTTCTTGCGTCAAATGCGCAGAATCTTTATGAATTTTTAGTAGAACCAAAGCAGTGACTCGGTTTTCCTGTTTTCTGCTCTCTCGTGACTACTATTTCTTCAAAAACTTGAGTGTTTTCTCAAAGAGTTCTTTTTGGGTTCGCCTACCGTCAAAAAGATGATTTGCTTTTTTGATAATTGTAAATACTGATTCTCTTTTGTTACGAAGGTTCAGTTTCGCAAAATATTTTTTTGCATCCTTACCAACCCCCTTATCTGCGCCAATTACACAAACTTTCATGGAAAGTCCTTTCAAAATCTCTACTGCATCCATCGTTTCTGAAAGTTCTTTATAAAACCCTGCATTAAAAATGCAAGCATCCTTCCCTCTTTTTTCAATATATACTTTCCTTTCACGATCAAAGGCAAACGCCTCATCCATCAGTTTTTTCTTAAATGGCAAAATACTTGGGTCCCACAAAACAAGGCTTGTTCTTTGAGCATATTTCTTGTATTTATTCAGAAAAGTAATTAATATGGGAGCGCCAAAGCTATGTCCAACAAATATAAACTTCGAGTATCTTTCCCCTCCAGTATAATCCAGTAGATTTTTTAACTCAATTGCATAAATCGAGAAATTCATAATTTCTAGAGCGAGCGCATCAGTTTTTTTGGTTTTCTTTTCGTTGCTATTACACAGATTTGTTCTTAATATACTAAACCCCATCTTGCAGAACTCTTTTTCTGCCGTTTTAAAAAGGGGTGTGTCTTTCTCCCCTGAGAGTCCACTTAAAAACAAGACGAGGGTAGTCGATTTTTTATTTTCTTTTAGATTATAGTAAATACTCTTAGTGATCTTTGTTTTTGATCTAATTTTCATGATTTTAATTTATATAAAAACACACCCCGCAATAGCTTGTACTGCAGGGTGTGGGTAGCGAAAATCAGACATCGAATTCGCTATTTTTCACACCAGCCACAAACACCTTCCATTCTTCACGACTGAATACAGTTGGAAAAGGTGTCAGGTACCTTTTCTCGGTATTTATAAATATTTCTTCCCCCAATTCTACCACGACCCCCACCAAAAACAAAAACTTATTTTACTGCAATAAAATGAAAAACATGCCAGTGCTTCATTTTCCCTGCGGCAGTTTTCTTGTCGGTCTCTACTTCCTCAAAAGAAACTATCTTCAAACCAGATAGAAGTTTTTCCGCTTCTGCGCGCGTGTGAAAAGTCATAGATTTTTCATTAGCAGTCCATTCATCATTCTTTCCGAAAAATTGCCCCGTAAAGACCCCGTTTTCTTTAAGCGAGAAAATAATATCTTCAATTAATTTATTGAAGGTCTCCGGAGAACTGAACGGCAAAGAATACTGCGCATTTATAAGATCGTATTTATTCTTAGGAAACTCAAAATCCTCAAAGGAGCTAGTGACGTACGAAACTTTTTCTTCTGGAAAATCGCTAATATCTTTTTTAGACACCGGGTTTCTGTCAATTGCGGTAACATGATTGAATCCAACAGACAGGAGATATTTTACATCAGTTAGCGCCCCGGGACCCAAATCTAGAGCTTCATTTTTATCCTTAACCAACGCTGTAGCCTCGATAAGTAGTGGGCGCGGTGGTCTGTCTTTTGTCCTTTCGTAATATCCAGCCCATATATTCTCTGACATAAGTATCAATATACCATATTAACTACTGCACCTCAGGAGGACTGAGTTTAGGTTTTAACTCTAGCGCTCTTTCTATGTTTAGGTTTTAACTCTAGCGCTCTTTCTATTATTCTGTCGCCAATGCTCCCCCAGTCAAAATACTGCTTGTATTCTTTAGGGTCAATAAGTTTTATTTCTGTTACTGAGAGAGCGGGGTCGGACACAAAAGGTCCGTAGGGTTGTACTAGGCAGACGTAGCGAAGTTGATAATAGAAACTGTTATCACGAGTATCAATAACTTTTTGATACCCGATAGGCAGGAACGACAGCACTTTCATATTTGATTCTTCTTGTATTTCTCGCACAAGTGTTTGCTCAAATGTTTCTCCTTTTTCAATTGTCCCACCTATTAGCCCCCAGCTTTTCTTTGCGCCACCATACCCTATTACAATTTTATCGCCATAGAAACAAACTCCGTACACTTGTGTACACTTATTAAAATCCAGATTATCAAAAGAATCAGAGTCGGAGTATTCAAAAATATACTCAACACTAGAATGACCCTTATAGTTATTTATAAGATTCATTGAGGTAACTAAATCCCTTCGTTGCGGAGGTCTTCGATGAGTTTTTCGGCGGTGCGGGAAAGTTTTACGGGGGTTTTAACTTCGAGTTTAATAAGAAGGTCGCCGCGACGTTTGCTATCGATATGCACACCCTTTTCACGCACACGCAAAACCTCGCCGGATGAAACACCTTTAGGAATTTTTAATTTAATTTCTCCGTCGAGTGTCTGTACAGCATACTCCGCGCCGAGGATTGCGTCAGTAAGCTTCACTCCAAGAGTCATCACGAGATTGTACCCATCGCGTTTGAAAACTTTGTGCGAGGCTACGTGGATGCGCACATACAAATCCCCTGTTTTGCCGTTTTGAACGGCTTCTCCAGCGCCCGTGAGACGCACTTGCTCGCCGTTTTGAATACCTGCAGGTACGCGAATCAAAATCTCTGATTCTTTTCGTGTGACACCAGCGCCCTTGCAAGTAGTGCATTTTTCTTCGGGAACTTTTCCAGAACCATGACACGTAGAACACTCTCGCTCCTGCGCAAAAGTACCGAGAATTGTTCGTACAGACTCTTGTGTGCGCCCCTTTCCTTTGCAATGCGTACATTCTTTTGTTTTGGTTCCCGGCTTCGCACCACTACCGTGACATATATCACAAGAAGAAGTTTTTGTAATGCGAACTTTGTGTTCCACGCCAAATACCGCTTCGGAAAATGAGATTTCGAGATCAACAGAAATATCACGACCGCGACGCGCTTGCGCGCGTCTCCCGCCACCAAAAAAGTCTCCAAAGATGTCGTTTAAATCCACACCATCAAAACCCTGCCCTCCAAAACCGGAAAAGCCACCTCCTTGTTGTCCTCCGCCAAAACCTTGGCTTGGACCAGCACTTCCATAAGTGTCATACTCCGAGCGTTTCTTTTCATCCGAAAGCACTTGGTACGCCTCGCTCGCCTCCTTAAACTTTTTCTCATCACCGCCTTTGTCGGGATGATGCTTGTGCGCGAGAGTACGAAACGCTTTTTTAATTTCGTCTTGGGAGGCGTTTTTTTCGATACCGAGTGTTTTGTAGTAATCTTTTGCCATTTGTTTATGAGTATAGCAAAACAGAGGGCGCACGGCGAAGCCGTTCGCCCTCTGTTTTATCTCTACTTCCCCTCCTTATACTCCGCGTCGTGTACCGCACCTTCTGTTCCTGCCGGCTTTTCTGGAGAGCCCTCTTTCTTCTCTGCTTCAGCGGTCTTCATCATTTCTTCGCCAATTTTGGAAAGTGCCTCTGAAAGTTCTGTGGATGCTTTCTTCATTGCCTCGATGTCGCTGCCGGTACTTGCGGTTTTTGCAAGAGCAAGCTTTTCCTCAACTCCTGTTTTGATTTCAGCGGAGACTTTGTCGCCATTGTCGCGAAGTGACTTCTCGGCAGTATACATTAGTTGCTCGAGCATGTTTTTTGTCTCGGCGCTGTCTCGCTTTTTTGCATCTTCTTCCGCATTCATTTCTGCTTCTTTTGTCATACGCGCAATATCATCTTTCGAAAGACCGGAGCTTGCTTCAATGCGAATCGATTGTTCTTTGCCTGTCGTTTTTTCTTTTGCTTTTACTTGAAGGATGCCGTTTGCGTCCACATCAAAAGAAACTTCCACTTGTGGCATACCACGATGTGCCGGTGGAATACCATCCAAAATAAAGCGACCGAGAGATTTGTTGTCCGGCGCCATTGGGCGCTCGCCCTGCACCACGTGAATCTCTACTGATGTTTGGTTGTCTGCTGCAGTCGAGAAAATCTGTGATCGTGATGCTGGAATCGTGGTGTTTTTTTCGATGAGCTTTGTCGCTACATTGCCAAATGTTTCTATGCCAAGAGAAAGTGGAATAACATCGAGAAGGAGCACGTCTTTTACGTCGCCCTGAAGGATACCAGCCTGAATAGCGGCGCCGATTGCCACCACCTCGTCGGGATTGATTGAGCGGTTTGGCTCCTTGCCAAAAAGCTCTTTCACTGCGTTCACGATTGCTGGCATGCGTGTCTGTCCTCCAACCATAATGATTTCGTTGATGTCTTCTTTTTTGAATGGCGACGCGGCAAGCGCGCGCTTGGTAATTTCGATTGACTTGTCGATATACTCACGAGCGAGGTCGTCTAGCGTCGCGCGCGAAAGTTTCAAAAGAAGATGCTTTGGACCGTCTGCTCCGGATGTGATGAACGGAATATTAATTTCCGCATCAAGCGTGGTTGAAAGCTCGTGTTTTGCTTTTTCTGCGGACTCCTTCAATCGCTGGAGCGCCATCACATCTGTCGAGACATCGATTCCTGATTCTTTTTTAAATTCACTAGCAATGTGACGAATGATTTTTTGGTCAATATCTTCACCGCCCATATGCACGTCGCCGTCGGTCGACTTTACTTCAATAACGTCCCCGCCAACTTCAAGCACCGAAACGTCGAATGTGCCGCCCCCGAAATCGTAAACGACAATCTTCTCGTCCTTTTTTTTATTAAAACCGTACGCGAGGGCAGCCGCAGTAGGCTCATTGATGATTCGCTTTACGTCAAAACCAGCAATCTGCCCCGCGTCTTTTGTCGCCTGACGCTGTGAGTCGTTGAAATATGCAGGCACGGTAATAACCGCCTCGGTGATTTTTTCACCAAGCTTCGCTTCAGCGTCTGCCTTGAGCTTCTGAAGAACCATAGCCGAAATCTCCTCCGGGCGATATTGGCGGTCACCCATCTTCACAAGCACGCCCCCTGTTGGTGACTTTTCAATGCCAAAGGGTGCTGTCTTTTTGTCGCGCTGAACACCCTCGTCTTCAAATGTGTGACCAATCATACGCTTGATACCAAAAAGTGTATTTTGTGGGTTGGTTACCGCCTGGCGTTTTGCAAGAAGTCCCACCAAGCGTTCACCACTTTTTGAAACAGCAACAATAGACGGCGTTGTGCGCGCGCCTTCGATGTTTTCTACGATACGTGGCTCGCCTCCCTCAATGATAGCGACCGCGCTGTTTGTTGTACCCAAGTCAATTCCTAAAATTTTTGCCATGATATTTTTGTGTGATTACGTTAGTGAGACTGTTAAATTTCGACTTTATGTCCAAATGCTTTTACTTTCGCTGGACGGATAACTTTGCTGTGGAGACGATAACCTTTTTGTATAATCTCAGAGACGGTTCCGATTTCTTCATCTTTTGTCGCTAAAACTTCTTCTATCGCAACATGAGTCCTCGGATCAACTTGCTCACCGACTTTCCCTATCTCGGTAAGACCGCGTGACTCAAGGACAGAATACATTTGCGCATAAATATATTCAACCCCCTTTCGCCAATTTGCGTCTACCTTTTCCCATGCTTCCTTATTTGCAAATGCCATAGTGAAACTGTCGAGCACGGGAATCAAATCATCTACAAGACCCTCTGCGGCAAATTTTATCATTTCTCCGCGACGGGTTTCTTCATCTTTTTTTACATTTGCAAAATCCGCGCGCATTCTCTGCCATCCGTCGAGATATTCTTTCTTTTCTTTCTCGCAGGTTTTCAACTTCTCGCGTAATTTCTTCAAAGCGAGCGCGGGGCTATCTAAATCTTCCTCACTTTCAAACTGAAGGTCATCATTATACAGAGTGTCTTCTTTTGTGTCAAACGAGTTATTTTGTGTGCCCACATCCCCTGTTTTTTGATCTTTTTCGTCGTGTTCGTTGTTTGTCATCGAAATTTAATTTTACCATATTAAATAAAAGAGAGGAAATTACCTTCTGTAATCGCCCCTCTTTTACTTGAATTTATTTTTCTAGTATTAACGCTTACTCCATTGTGGGGCCTTGCGGGCTTTTTTGAGTCCAAACTTGCGGCGTTCTTTCATGCGTGGGTCACGCTTTAGGAAACCGAGTTTTTTCAAACGCTTTCTTGTTTCTTCGTCAAATTTAACAATGGCGCGAGAGAGACCGTGACGAACCGCCTCTGCTTGCGAGTGTATCCCACCGCCGGTTACGCGTGCTGAAACTGCAAACTTCCCCACAACTTTTGATTTTTCGATTGCTTCGGCAACGATGGACTGGAGCTCTGCTGTTGGGAAATATGTAGGCACATCCTTGTCGTTTATTGTGGCTGATTCTTTTGAAGCCTCTGTAATGCGAACGCGTGCGGTTGAAGTCTTGCGACGGCCAACAGCTTCAATATACTTGCCGACAACTGCTTTTGTAGCAGGCGCCTTTTTTGCAGCTGCTTTCGCTTTCACTTCTTTTTCTGTTGTAGTATCTTTGGTCGTCATATTATTCTGTAATTTTTAAATTCTTCATGCGAATCTTGTGCAAACGGTTGCGCGGAATCATGCGTGAAATTGCGCGCAGGAAAACTTCGGTGTGGCCCTTTTTCTCGATTGTGTATGCAACCGTACGCTCGCGAAGCCCGCCCGGGTAACCAGAGTAAGTCTTTGAGTGCACCTGACCCATCTTTGAAGGAGTAATAGATGCCTTTGATGCGTTCTCGATTATTACTTCAACATCAGCAGGAATGTGCTTCTGAAATGCGGGTGAAGTTTTACCCATGAGAACGCTCGCCGCCTCGGTGGCAACGCGTCCTACGGATTTTCCTTTTGCGTCAATTTTGTATGTCATAATATGTAGTGTGTTTAATTGGCGTATTAGACGAACTCAATAACTGCCATTTTCGACGCGTCCCCTTGGCGACGAGGGAGTTTCAAAATACGCGTGTATCCGCCGGCACGCTCTTTGTAGCGAGGCGCGATATCTTCGATAAGCTTCTTTGCACCCGCTTCTGCAGACACACCGCCCAAGCGTGAAATGATAAGACGGCGTGATGCTAGGTCTGCCTTTCCGCCACGAGTCACCAGCTTCTCTACAAAAGGACGAAGCTCTTTGGCGCGCGCCTCGGTAGTCTCTATGTGCTCTGTCTTAATGAGCGCGAGCGCGAGCGAACGCAAAAGCGCAATACGCCCTGCATGGTCTCGTCCAAATTTTCTCATCGACTTGTGGTGTTTCATAGTGGTAGTGTTCGGTCAAATTAATTAATCTTTGAGAGAGATGTTGTGTGCTCCGAGTGCGCGTTTGATTTCCTGAATTCCTTTATCGCCCAAACCGTCAATCTCAAGGAGGTCCTCCTCTGTCTTCCTTGCAAGTCCGCCGATGGTGCGGATGTTTGCGTTTGAAAGCGCATTGTTCGTACGAGTCGAGAGGTCGAGATTTTCTACTCGAGTTTTCAAGAAGTCATTGTCCGCAAGGTCTTTCTTTGGAGAAACCTCCTTTGTGTCTGTAGTCTCTTTTTCCTCAACTTCCGCTTTCTCGACAAAACCAATAACAGACTTGAGTTGGTTTACCATAATCTCAATCGATGCCTCGAGGGCGCGACGAGGGGAAATCGTGCCATCGGTCTCTATAGAAATACGCAAACGATTGTAGTCTGTGCGGTCACCCACGCGCATGTTGTCTACCTCGTAGTTTACGCGGCGGATTGGGGTAAAAATAGCATCGACGGCAATAGTGCCGATTTCCACTTTTTCTTTCTGGTGAACTTCTTTTGAAACATAGCCGAAGCCTTTTGCGACAACAATCTCAATATTGAGAGATGCATTCTTGTCGGTTAGTGTCGCGATATGCTGTTCCGGATTCAAAACTTCCACCTGACCGGAAACTTTGATATCACCTGCTGTAATATTTTTCGCGCCTTTCACAGAAAGTGTGACAACCTGCGATTCCATTGTGGAAAGTTTGAAGCGCGCCTTTTTCAAATTGAGTAAGATCGTGATGACATCCTCCTTGACTCCATCTATAGTAGAAAACTCATGCGAAACGCCTTCAATTTTTACAGTTGTGATAGCAGCACCCAAAAGTGACGAGAGTATGATGCGACGAAGTGAATTGCCGAGGGTGTGGCCGTACCCAGGGTAAAGACTTTCAATTTCGTAGCTTCCCTTAAAACCGTCCTCTGAGAGAACTTTCGGTTTCGATGGCAATGTGATGTTGTAGTCGAGCATTGTGGTGTAAAATTAGACGATGAAACTATACCTTAAATTATTGATAAATGCAAACTCGAACAATTAACGGCTGTAAAATTCAATAACGGATGTGAGGTTGAAGGACATTTCTGCCTGCCCCACTTTTGGTTTTCCTTGAAACGTTGCGATAAACTTATCCGTATCAAGCTTGAACCAAGTTGGCACGGTCGCGGCCTTTAAACGTTCGCCCAATCCCTCAAAAAGTTTCGTGCTCATACTTCCGGGACGGATTGAGATAGTGTCACCAACCTTTAGAAAGCGTGACGCGATGTTTGCGCGACGACCGTTTACCATAATGTGTCCATGGGATACTATTTGACGCGCAAGAGAACGAGATGCTACAAAACCAGATCGATACACCGCACTATCCAAGCGAGACTCAAGAGCCTCGAAAAGATATTCCGCGGGATTTATTCCGCGCTTTCCTGAAGCCTCTTTAACATAATTCGAAAATTGCTTTTCGCTCACACCGTATGTGTGGCGAACTTTTTGCTTCTCGCGAAGCTGGCGGCCGTAGTCGGTCAATGTTGCGCGGTGCTTTTTTTCAGAAAGCAACTTTCCCGGCGGGTACGGACGCTTTTTAAACGCGCACTTCTCGCGTCCGCAAATGGTCTCCCCGAGACGACGACAAATTTTACATGTAACTCTGCTCATATATTATATTGATAGTTTAAATTCTTCGTGGCTTCTTTGGCTTTGGGCCATTGTGTGGAACCGGTGTTACATCGCGGATAAGCGCAATATCGATGCCTTTTGAGTTGAACGCTCGAATCGAGCTCTCGCGTCCGGCACCAACACCCTTTACCACTACATCAACCGACTTCATTCCAATCATTGCAGCCTTTTCACCGACGAGCTCTCCAACCTTTGCGGCGGCAAACGGCGTTCCCTTTTTTGCCCCTTTGAAACCAAGTGAACCGCATGAAGACCAAATGAGCGCATTCCCAGACTTGTCCGCAAGAAGAAGTTTCGTATTGTTGTATGTTGACTGAACATATAGTATCCCTTCAACGTGTTTCTTTTTCGCAGTGCGAGAAAGAGCACGGGATACCAATCCCTGATCAACAGTCTGTCCTTCTTTTTTAATAATTCGTTTTTTGCCCATGTTAGTTCTTTGATTCTAGTTTTTATTTCTTGCGCTATTTCTTGTCTGCTTTACGGCGTCCCGAACCCATCGTCTTTCGCATGTTTCCTCGCACTGTGCGAGAGTTCGTCTTTGTGCGCTGTCCGCGGACGGGAAGCTTTTTTGCATGACGTAATCCGCGATACGCTTTAATTTCTTTCAAACGTTTTACGTTTGTCGAAATTTCACGCTTGAGGTCTCCTTCGAGTGTGAGGCCTTCAATAATTTTACGAATCTTTGCCTCGTCCTCCGGAGTCAAGTCCTTGGCGCGCTTGCCGTGGTCGATTTTTGCGGAGTCGAGAAGCTCTTTTGCGCGCGGGCGACCAATGCCGTACACTGCTGTCAGGCTTATCTCCAATCTCTTTTCATCCGGTATTGTTACTCCTAGAATTCGCATATGATGTCTTTTTTATACTTAAATGATTAGCTTTATTAGCCTTGGCGCTGTTTATGGCGTGGGTTTGTGCAAATAACACGAATACGGTCTCCACGCTTGACCGTTTTACATTTAACGCAGATTTTTTTTACAGATGCTCGTACTTTCATACTAAATATATTGGTGTCATTTATTCGAACAGATTGAACAAAAACTCTCTATTGATATCTACCTTTTTGAGTAGATGGCAATAGAGCAAATTGAGCACATGCATAAACAAAGGCACAGACAACTGAGTTTAGGTCCAAGAGTCTACGGCCAAGCCGTGAATCTCCTGATTCAGAATCAGCTGATTCGAAAACAGTGAGGGTACTATATCGTATTTTGAAATTAAATGCAAGCCCCTACAGGCGCTTAATAATACGGCCTTTCCCGCCATATGGATCAAGCTTTACCATAACCTTATCCCCAATGAGAACCTTGATGCGATGAAGGCGCATCTTGCCAGCAAGATAGGATATGATAATCTTACCATCAGGAAACTCTACGCGAAACATTGCGCCCGGAAGCGCTTCAATGACTTCCCCTTGTGTTAGCTCCTCTTTTTCTATTTCTGCCATTTGTGAATCTCTATAATACCAAAAGTTTTATGTGTCGTCAACTACTTGATAATTTTTACTGTAATCTTTGCGGGGTCTACAGGGAAAGCAGTCTTCCACATCG
>JBBUDU010000004.1:0-38070 GCA_038057125.1 Patescibacteria group bacterium
TGTTGACCTTGCTGACGGTGTTGGAAGAAACATTTACCACCCATACAGAGTTGGTGGCATTGTCGAAAGCGATAGCAACTGGACCGATGCCTACAGGATAATCAACTTTGTCCCCCGCCGCGGCGGAGGCGATTAATGGAACACTTGCGAAGAAGAGTACGACGAAAAATGCCGAGGTAACGAGGGTTCTCAATTTTTGTGTTGGTTTTGACATGGTTCTTTGAGGATACCGAACATCATAGACCAGACAACACTATTACGCTTCCTCTTCTTGATTCTCCCCTGGAAGTTCCTTTCTTCCGCCTCTTGCGCCGAAACCAGTTCCAGCAGGAATGAGGTGTCCGATGATAACATTCTCTTTAAGGCCACGGAGTGTATCAACGCCACCGTTAATCGCTGTATCGATGAGAACGCGTGTTGTGTTCTCGAAAGATGCGGCGGAGAGCCAGCTCTTTGTGGTAAGGGCAACAACTGAAATACCGAGAACAACAACTTCTCCTTTTGCTTTTTCTCCTCCTGCTTTTTCAATACGCTCATTTTCACCGGTAAGCTCTCCTTGTTCAACAACTTCTCCCATGTTGAACTTGGTGTCGCCGACATCCTTGATCTTCCTGCGCGAAAACATTTGACGAATAATCACCTCAATGTGCTTTCGTGAGATTGATGCACCCTGAAGTTCATAAATCTTAAGCACCTCGGTAATAATATAATTTTCTGCGGCATCTTTTCCGGCATACTGAAATACTTCTCCAATATCTGCCGAGCCGTCTGAAAGGTGCTGACCCTTTACTATTGTGTCGCCAACTTTTACAAACGGCGTACGCTTTGCCGATGTCTCGTACGGAATCACTTCTCCCTTTTTCTTGCCTTCGCCTTCCGAAGGAAGTATTTTGATAACAAGTTCCTTCTCGTCGCGGAGAACCTCGGTGACTACGCCGTTTGTGTGAGAAATAATCGCGAGACTCTTTGGCTCTCGTTTCTCAAAGATTTCTTCAACGCGCGGGAGACCCATGGTAATGTCACCGCCCGCAGATGCAATACCTCCGGAGTGGAACGTACGCATTGTGAGCTGTGTTCCCGGTTCACCAATAGCTTGCGCCGCGATGATACCCACTGCTTCACCAATCTCCACGAGTTCGTTTCTACCAATGTCGAGACCATAACACTTGCGACAAATGCCGTGCGAAGTCTTGCATGAAAGCGGCGAGCGAACCATCGCTTCTATAACACCTTTCGCTTCTGCGTTCTTTGCATCAAGTTTTGACATCAAATGTCCTTTCTTGAAAAGAACAGTGCCAGACTCGAGAGCTAAGTCGCGTATAAGTACGCGCCCTCTTAAGTTGCGAGAAAGCGGGATGTCGAAACCAACAAGGTTTTCTTTGCGAATAATCTTTCCTTCTTTGTCACCACAATCCTCTTCTGTAATGATAGCATCCTGAGCGACATCAACGATACGACGAGTAAGGTATCCTGCCTTTGCAGTCTGAAGAGCAGTGTCGGCAAGACCCTTGCGCGAACCGTGCGTCGTAATGAAATACTCTACCGGTGACAAACCCTCCTTACTTGAAGGAATAATTGGGAAGTCGATTGTGCGTCCTGCTGTGTTGATAATGAGACCTGTCATTCCTCCCATTTGGAGAATTTGCGCGTACGAACCGCGGGCGCCAGACTTCAACATGTCTTCGACGGAGCCATTTTTCTCGAGTGTGGATGGCATAAACTTTTCAATTTCAGCGCGCGCGCCTTGCCATACTTCGATAGTGCGACGATAGCGTTCCTCTTCCGAGAGCAACCCTTCGTTGAATTCAGAGCGAACTTCATCAGCCTCCACTCGAGCCTTTGCAATAATTCCTTTCTTCTCTACAGGAACATTAATCTCGTCAATGCCCCATGTGATACCTGACTTTGAAACATACTTGAAACCGAAGTCCTTGATCTTGTCGAGGATTGGCGGTGTCGCATCGATGCCGTAAATGCTGATAATCTCATCAATGATGTTTTCAAGTTCTTTCTTAGTGATTTCCTTGTTCACAAACACAAAATCTTTTGGAAGAACGCTGTTGAAAAGAAGACGCCCAACAGTAGTCTCGAATACTTTGCCTTCGTAGATTGCATACTTTGGCGAATCGGTGCCCATCACCTTTATCTTTGCGCGATAGCTCACAACATCAAAGTCGTGTGCAGTGATAGCGCTGTTTGGCGTGGGGAAAATTTTGCCTTCACCTTTTGCACCGTCGATAATCTTTGTCATCGAGTAACAACCGAGAGGAATGTCGAGCTTTGGGTTTACGATTGGGTCTCCGTTGCCCGGTCCGAGCAAGTTTTTATTTGCGGCCATGAGCTTCCCTGCTTCTTCTTGCGCGGCGCGAGAAAGCGGCACATGTACTGCCATTTGGTCTCCGTCGAAGTCCGCATTGAAAGCGGTACATACGAGTGGGTGCACTTGAATAGCATTACCTTCAATAAGAATCGGGTGGAACGCTTGAATACCAAGACGGTGAAGCGTCGGCGCGCGGTTCAAAAGAACATACTTGCCTTTGATTACTTCTTCGAGAATAGCCCACACTTCCGGCACACTCTCATCGATGAGTTTATTTGCCCCGCGAATATTGTACGCGAGTTCACGAGTGAGAATTTCCGAAACGATGAATGGGCGGAAGAGCTCGAGTGCCATATGTTTTGGTAAACCGCACTGGTCGAGGTGGAGCTTTGGACCAACCACAATAACCGAGCGACCAGAATAGTCCACACGCTTACCGAGGAGGTTTTGACGGAAGAGTCCCTGCTTGCCCTTCAGTGTGTCGGCGAGTGACTTCAAGGTGCGCTTCTGCGCTTGGTTCATCGCCACCGACTGCACGCGACGAATCGAGTTGTCAATAAGCGAGTCAACCGCTTCTTGAAGAATACGCTTTTCGTTACGTAGGATAACATCCGGCGCACCGATAGCTTGAAGCTTCTTCAAACGATTGTTACGGTTGATGACGCGACGATATAGGTCGTTTAGGTCTGATGTTGCATGGCGACCACCTTCTAGGGCAACCATTGGGCGAAGGGCGGGAGGAATAATCGGAATAACCGTAATGAACATCCACTCAGGACGAACACCGGAGTTTATCATCGATTTTACAATACCCAAACGCTTGTGAAGTTTCGCGCGTTCTACAGCTCCAGCTTTTTCTAGGTCAGCTAAAAGTTTCTCGCGGAATTTTACCATGTCAATCTTTTTGAAAATATTAAAGATTGCTTCTGCGCCGATGCCCGCTTCAAAAGCAGTGCCGTACTTGAGCGCAAATTTGTGGTAAATCATTTCACCGAGAACCTTGCCTTCAATGAGCGACTCAATTTCTTTCTTTGAAACAAGAAGGAGTTCTTTAAGCTTCTCTTTTCCTTTTTCGTCGGTAAGCGTCTTTAGTTTGGTTTTGTATTCATGGTCGAGCTCCTTCATTATTCTGTCGCGCTCGGCAATGTTCACACTCGTAATAATGTACCCAGCAAAATAAATAACTTTTTCAAGCTCGACAATAGGAAGATTGAGTAGAAGACCCATGCGTGAGGGAATGCTACGAAGGAACCAGATGTGCGCAACCGGGCTCGCAAGCTCGATATGGCCCATACGCTCTCTGCGTACGATAGAGCGAGTAACCTCGACTCCACATTTTTCACAAATAATATTCTTGTAACGAATACGCTTGTACTTTCCGCAGTAACATTCGTAATCCTTTTCAGGCCCGAAAATTCGCTCGTCAAAGAGGCCTCCTCGCTCACTTCTCTGTGTGCGGTAGTTGATAGTCTCTGGCTTGGTAACCTCTCCATACGACCACTCCTTGATTGCATCTGGGGATGCGAGCTTGAGAGCAATCGCTTCAAAATTCTGTTGTTCGCGTAATGTTTTCATGTTAGTTTTTCTTATTGAGCGAAGCGAGATTAGAAAATCTTACACCCGCAAAAATTTTTGCTTTGCAAAAACTTTAACGGGTAAGAAAATTATAATCGTTTCACTCTTTAATTTTGCTTAATTATTTATTCTCCCCCTTTTTCAAGAGTGTTATATCGAGTGAGAGCCCGCGTAGATAATTGAGAAGCACGTTGAACGATTCAGGAATGTTTGTATTGAGCACATCCTTGCCTTTCACGATAGAGTCAAATGCTTCCGAACGTCCCGTAATGTCGTCCGACTTCACTGTAAGCATCTCACGAAGCACATGCGACGCACCGTAACCTTCAAGCGCCCATACTTCCATTTCTCCAAAACGCTGTCCTCCTCCCTGCGCCTTTCCTCCGAGCGGCTGCTGGGTAATGAGCGAGTACGGCCCGATGGAACGCATGTGAATTTTGTCTTCAACCATGTGGTTCAGTTTCAAGATATACATATAGCCCACTGCGATATCCTGATCGAAACTGTCGCCTGTGCGTCCGTCAAAAAGTTTCATCTTTCCGTCCTCTCGATATCCTGCCTTTACAAGTTCGCCCTTAATCTCTTCTACTGTCGCACCCATAAATGGAGGCACGATTGCTTGATAGTTGAGAGTGTGAGCCGCGAGACCCAAATGAAGCTCAAGAATCTGCCCAAGGTTCATACGAGAAGGCACACCGAGTGGCGTCAAAACCACATCAATAGGAGTACCGTCTGCCATGTATGGCATGTCTTCCTCTGGAAGGATTACCGAGATAACACCTTTGTTACCGTGGCGTCCTGCGAGCTTGTCGCCGACAGAAATGTTACGCACCTGCGCGACTTCAATATGAATACGCTTGATGATACCGCTGTCGAGTGAGTCCCCTTTTTCGCGCGAGAATACTTTCACACCGATAATACGACCACGCTTGCCGTGGTCCATACGAAGCGAAGTGTCTTTTACATCGCGCGCCTTGTCGCCAAAAATAGAACGAAGAAGACGCTCTTCTGGAGTGAGCTCCGTCTCACCCTTTGGCGTAATCTTTCCAACCAAAATATCTCCGGGGTGCACTTCTGCGCCAATACGGATAATTCCGTCTTCGTCGAGGTCTTTCAATTTGAGCTCGCCTACATTTGGAATATCGTGAGTTGTTACTTCTGGCCCAAGCTTTGTGTCGCGAACATTCACGACGAACTCGTCCATGTGAATAGACGTGAACTTGCTGTTTTTTACGAGACGCTCCGAGAGGATGATTGCGTCTTCGTAGTTGGAACCTCCCCATGACATAAACGCCACGAGAGCATTTTGTCCGAGCGCGATCTGGCCGTCGTCTGATGACGAGGTGTCTGCGAGTGTCGTTCCTTTTTTTATTTTGTCGCCAACAGAAACAATAGGGCGCTGATGGAACGCGGTGAAACCGTTTGTACGAGAGAATGTTACGAGCTTAGAAATGTGCTCCTTCCCGTCTGCGCTTTTCAAAATAATCTTCTTTGAATCTGCGTGAGTGATTGTTCCATCTGTTTCCGCAATGATGAGTCGGCCAGTATCACGAGCGGCTGATGCTTCCATCCCTGTTGCAACGAGTGGAGCTTCGGGCACAACACAAGGGATAGCCTGCTTCTGCATGTTTGAACCCATGAGCGCGCGGTTCGCATTGTCGTGTTCCAAAAATGGAATCATCGATGTTGCGATAGAAAATGCTTGGTTCGCGGCGATGTCCATATAGTGCACATCTGCGCGGTCTACAAGCTCGGGGTCGCCGGCGCGGCGCACCTCCACTTTTTCTTCAACGATACTGTCGCCGTCCATCTTCAAAGATGCGTGCGCGATGTTGTACTGCTCTTCCTCGAGAGCATCCATGTAGACAATCTCTTTTGTAATCTTTCCGTTTTTTACTTTTGCGTATGGTGTTTCAATCATTCCGAAATCATTGATGCGCGCATAGCAAGAGAGGCGAAGAATAAGTCCGATGTTTGGACCTTCTGGTGTGTGAATGGGGCAAAGGCGTCCGTAGTGCGAAGTGTGCACGTCACGAACTTCAATACCTGCACGCTCGCGTGTAAGACCACCGGGCCCAAGAGCAGAAAAAGTACGGAGTGACTCGATTTCCGAGAGCACGTTGTACTGTGTCATAAACTGCGAGAGCTGGTTTGTCGCAAAAAATTCCTTCAGGCGCGCCTGGAGCGGACGAGGAGAAATGAACTGCACTGGCATTGTAGCGTCAGTATCAATAGTCGACATTCTGTCTTGAATGTTGCGCTTCATCTGTGTCATACCCACGCGAATTTTCTGCTGAAGCATTTCACCCACGGAGCGAATACGGCGAGAACCGAGGTGGTCGATGTCGTCTGGCATCGCGCGAGGGTCTGCATTCAATTTTACAATCTGACCAACGATTGTCGCAACATCACTTGCGTCAACAGTACGGCGCGCAATATCTGTCTTCTCGAGACCCTTTCCAAAACGTTTGTTAAACTTGAAGCGTCCAACTTCCGAGAGGTCGTACTTTTCTTTTGCAAAAATAGAGTTCACGAAACCGCGCGCATTTTCTGCTGTAGCTAGGTCGCCGTCGCGGAGCTTCTTGTGAATTTCAATATATGACTCGTCTGGAGTTTGCGCGGGGTCCTTTGCAAGAGTCGCTTCAATAAATTTCTTTGCGGCTTCATCTTTTGAAAACAACTTTAGAATAGCCTCGTTGGTCTCTACGCCAAGAGCGCGGAGAAGCACCGTGACTGGAAACTTGCGCTTCTTGTCGATGCGCACATACACTGCGCCGTCTGGGTCAGACTCTACTTCCACCCATGCGCCGCGACCGGGGATGATTTTTGCGCCGAAATAACGCTTGCCCTTTATCTCGTCCACGGTGAATGACACACCAAAAGAACGCGAAATCTGTGGCACAACCACGCGCTCAACCCCGTTCACGATAAATGTACCGTGCGAGGTCATCACAGGAAAATCCGCCATAAAAATTTCCTGCTCTTTTTCGCTCTTAAACGTTTTGTTTGTGAGCTTTACGCGCGCCTTTAGTGGCGCTTCGTACGAGAGCTTGTTTTCTTTTGCAAAATACTCGTCATACTTTGGCGCGGAAAGTTCAATGCCAATAAATTCGAGTGCAAACTTTTTTCCTGAATAGTCTTCTATTGGAGAAAATTCTTTAAATGCTTCTTTGAGTCCTACTTCGACAAGCCATTTGTATGACTTCAAGTGTGTCTCTACGAGATTCGGGAGTTCTATCTGTGGTTTCTTGTACCGCGCAAAAGTTTTCTGTGCTCGCATATGTGGTGATGTAACGCGTTATATTACAAAGTATCTTCCTCCCCCTGTGCCTAAATAGCAAAAATCAAAAAAGCCGGAATATCCACCTTTTTGTTAACCAAGGGTATAAAAGACACTTAATACCTTAATAAAATTGTAACCTTTTCCTATCGTACGGCGCCAAGTACGCAATCAAATTACCGTTAAAAAGAGTATACCAGATTAAATCCCCCTGTCAAATGCGGATTTAGGGCTTATTTTAATATCTTCAGACAATAAGCGCCTCACATATTTTATACTTGCTATGTCGATGCCTCACTAAACTTATTAAGATTCGTAATAAGCTGTATTAATTCCGCGTCCATCTCTGCTTGCGTAAATGAATCTACGACCATACGAGGAGTTATGGAGATCCCATATTCCTTCTGTAGAATATGGTTGAACATTGAGAACACTTCCTTGCCTGGAATAAGGCGCAACTTTCCACTCAATGTCTCCCACTCACCTTCAAACTTTTTTAGTCCTTCAGTGTCAATCGTTGAATCATCAAGGCCTGGGGAGGCGCGTTTAATGAAGCGCCTCCTGGCTGACAAATAGAGTGGTAATATATTTGTTCTAAAAGTATCAGCTACTTCATTTAATATCTCAGCGGCTGGTCGTATTGTAACTTCGTTTGCCACACTCAAACCCTGCTTCTTTCTAATCGCTATAATTACAGCCTTATCCAGAACCCCGGGGTGTAGTAAAAAATTTTCTATCTCCTTTCGCTTGTGAATTGTTACAAATTGACATGTACCACTCAGCTCACTCGTTATGGAGGCCACTTCTTCGTCGCTTCTGTAGTCTCTATCAAAAATAACACTCTTTAAAATTGGCACGCCTAAAGTTATCTCCATCCCCTTTGAAAAGTCCTTTACTTTCTGGGGATTAAAACCTTCAACTGGAATAACTGCAAAATCAGATCGATTTGCGACATTGTTCATTTTTAGTCTTCTTGCAAAAAAGGAGAGCAACTGAAAATCTTTTCCCTCGAGAAAAAGGACTCTGCGAGTTTTTGCGAGTTGTGTCAAAAATGGATTGGCATTTGATCCTAATAATTGATAGACAGCCTGTATGTCCTTTGGATTTGAAATTCTAGTAGCGCTCCGTCTATTCTTATGAATAGTAATTAGAGATTCTGGTTCAACCTCTGTAATTATTTCTATTGAGTGAGTAGCAATAATAACTTGCAGGTCTAGATCTCTAAGAATATTTACAAGTTGACGCTGAAGGTCAGAGTGAAGATAAATATCAGGTTCATCAATAACAAGCATGGAAGCTCCCCTTGCTTGTAATATAAAGGTTAGCATTTGGCACCACACTTGAAACCCAAACCCCGCCCAGTAAATTTCACGTGGAATCCTTTCCTCTGGACAAAACATTGCCAGTGTTTGACTGTCAGCACCTGATATCATCTCTGGTGGTTGTATGTCCATTCCAGGCCAGGTGTTTTTAATCATTTCTCGAAAATCCTCAAATCCCTCTGGGTAGTGATACCAGATGTTTCTGAAGTTTCTGGAGGCTCTATGTGTCAAGAGAGCCTTGCGGGCTGCTTCCCTTTTATAAATCCCTTCCTGGTGTTCAACGGGACCTAGAACAGGGATAAGTTTAATATCTATTGGAAAACTTCTCCTAAACGTAGTTGGTGAGTTCACTCCTACAACCCCATCGGGAACTAAAAAGCATACTCCTCTTGCGGGGAAAAAAAGAATTAGTCGATTGTCATTCTCCAAATGAAAGGTTATTTTTGCTGGTTGACTTTCGTCATAATTATAAAAAACATTTTCAAGAGAAACAGGAACTTCTTCCAAGTCTAAAAAATAACCCCATGTTTGCGCGCCATCCATATCAACCCGTTCTGCTTTTTTTGCGTTGGCTTTTCTAAGCCCCTCCGATAGTATTCTTAATGCACCCAGGATCGTCGACTTACCAGCATTATTTGGTCCAACCAAAACGTCAAAATCTGAAAGATTCACAGTGAAGTTTAGAAGGGCTTTATAGTGACTAAAATGGATTTTTTTAATACGCATAATGCTAATACTAGTAAGGCGCTGAAAATAGGAGCTACTGTTTACCTAAGGCAAGACTACACAAGAATAGATTTCCCTAGCTCCATCCCGTCATACGAGTATGCGCTTTTTATCCTTTTAAGTCTAATTCCAGCCTTCTCAAGGACGTCTTGCACAAATTCGTCTCTTTCAATTCTATCCCACCTTAAATGACTTGGGTCATCCAATTCAATGGCAAGATGTGGCGTATAACCTGCCTTATTAAATAAAACAAAATCTATCGTCTTTTTATCAATTTTGCTTCTATATGGCTTATAGGTGCTTGTAACTTCTACAATGCTAGAAAGCGGTACTTGTCTTCCAATGTAATATTTGTCTCCTACTATCTCTGATAAAACTTTATCAAAGTTGTATTCGGTTTTGGTCAACAAAAAACTTTTCTTTTTGTAAGGAAGATAAACTTCTTTTTCTTCTTCTTTCTCTTCAAAGTGAACTTCGGGGATAGGCTCGACCTCAAGTTTAATATCTGGTGAGACTCTCTTTTCTACACGTGTTCTATAAAACCAATCTCTTGCTAAAATAAATAATTTATAAAGTAATTTGAAAAATAACTGCATCAGTAAAATTGAAAGCTCAATGACCATCTCGAATAACATTTCGAGTGGACTTGGTTCGTAGTTTCGTCTTCTTCTGTAGTATCTTCTGCTCATATTATTTTGACTGTATACAATTTATTTACGGATAAGGCTCATCAACTATTTTACAATAAAACTTGAAATAGCTTTAATATCTTTTATAGTTAAACTTGCTTGAGCATTAAATGACCGAGGTACTGTTCTGTTTAAATCCAGCAATTGAATTGCATCCTTTTTGTCCAAATTAATTTTTTCAATAAGTTTACTTGTCTCTAGTCCTATAATTTCAACAATTTTTGAACGGTCACTGTTAGGAATAAAAAACAATGTGAAAGTTTGGGTGTTCGCTTCTGCGTTTTCCCCTAGAATAATTTCACTGTATCTTACCAAATCAAGCCAAATGCTCCTACCTTTTTTAAACTCAATATATAATGATTCTTCTTTCCAAAAGCAATCCCAATACCTAGTTGTTGTTTCCTCAAAACCATTTATAATTTTACATATATCACCATCATACCCACTATTTTTAGAAACAAAGCTCCCACTTAGTAATGCGATATGCTCCCTTAAAAGATTCTCCAATTTTGCAATTTTACTATTTCTTTCCATTATTGTTTCATTAGTTACTCAACAAATCCTTTGGGTCAACCCTGAGCGCCTTCGCAAGTTTCTCAATATTAATTAATGAAACATTTCTATTTCCACGTTCAACATCACTTATATAAGTTCTGTGTAGTTTAGTCATAAAAGCCAATCTTTCTTGTGAAAGACTGTTTTCGGTTCTTAATTTTTTTAAATTTTGGCCAAACTTTTTTATAATTGACATCTTGTTGTTTAACAACTAAATTATTTTTTAATTATCCCTCTGTGAATCTTTTATATCTACAGACTTTAAGTAACATTGCAAAAACACAAAAAACCGCCGTACGCGGTTTAGTATCTCTATATCCACTATATTAAAATCAAATTAATGCTGGTGTTCCGTATCCACACTCATTGCAGATATCGTGTTCAACCAAATTTGTACCATCTATATCAAATATTCTTGATACCAAATCAACTTCGCAATGAGGGCAAATTTCTCTTACTTCTGCTAATTCATAATCTATTGCTTCAAATTCTGAATATTGGTTTTCCTTATTGCGCAATGTAATAGCCATCTGTTTTTCTATTACATCTTGAGGCAAATTACTTTCAACTTTTGCGTTTATAATAACGTTGTAAATCATATATTTTTATTTAAAACCCATTGTGTTTGCCACTCTTATCTCTTTCAGAAATAATCCAAAGACTGTCAGTCCATATTTCTGAGTCCTTCCAATTATCTAAATTTAAATCGTTGAAAATTGGCATACTAGTTCAAAATCTCATTATTAGTATACCATTCATTCAATTTTTATTAAAAAATTCAGGAAACGGGGACAGCCACCATTCTTTTGGTAATTGTGTGTTCTAATACTTATAGGCCTTCACCGTCCCCGTTTTGCCATAATTATTTCTTTTTAGTTTTCTTCATATCTGCTTTAAATTCAGCTTGTGTATGAACTTTTCCACTCTTTAATGACTTTGCTTCTATTACCTTACCTTTCTTATTAAAAGCGAGTCTAACTCCAGATTTAGTAACTCCGTAATGTGTTGATTTTGGTAGTGGCATATGTGTATTATATCAGAAATAAGAAATGGAAATGGTGGAAATGGGGACAGTCACGATTGTTTGATAAATTTCGTGTTCTAATACAAATTACTATGCGTATCGATATCAATCAGAAGCACAGTTTCCTCATCGTATTGTTCGTAAACAAGACGATAATCTCCTGTGATGTTAATACTTCTACAAGGTTGCCTATCTCCCTGCAGGGCGTGGTTGTTAAGAATTGAAGAAAACGGGTCATTCATAAAAAGTTGCAATCTCTCAGCGAGTGCTCGCTTGACCTGAACAGGTAACTTAATCACTGCTTTCGAAAAATACTTCGCGCGAATAACAATCATAGTAATTTCAAATCAGCAATCAAATCATCAGCATTTGTGTAGCGCTTGGCCGTCTTCATTTCCTTGTGAGCTTCCTTGCTAATTGATTCCCATAGCGTAAGCTTTGCAATATTTGGAGTTGGCTCAACAGAAAGGCTTATCCTGCGGTCGCGTACGAACTGGCGGAGGTAAGCATTCATCACGGTGGTCAAAGGCACCCCAAGCTCCTTGGCAACGCGTGAGGCCTCATCTTTGAGCGTTTTGTCTGTCTTTAGTAGTATCGTTGTATTATTCATATACCAAAGTATATATAATGGTATCTTTTTGTCAAATGCTTACATCTACATAGGCCTCGCCTATGTAAATTACTTTATCTTTTCTTTTCTCCATTCCTCAATCTTTTTATGGTCGCCACCGAGGAGAATCTTTGGGACACGATATTTTTTGCCTTTCCAAGTGAGGACTTCGGGGCGTGTGTAGACTTCGGGCGATGCCGTGCGTTCCTCCTCCAGCGACTCATGCTTGCCGAGGACGCCTTCTATCTGCCTTGCACATGCGTCTACCACAACCATTGCTGGCACTTCCCCACCCGTGAGTACAAATGGCCCCACGGAAACCTCCTCGGCTTTAAAAATTTTCTTCACGCGCGCATCGATGCCTTCGTAACGCCCTGCGATGAGCACGATGTCCGTGTATTTAGTGACGAGCGATTTTGCGTAAATATTTGTAAATTGTTTTCCTGATGGCGAAAATAAAATGACTTTTACTTTTGTGTTTTTTTTCTTTGCGATACTCTTTGCAATCTTTTCCAAAGTGCGAAGAAGTGGCTCTGCGGTCATGACCATACCAGGGCCCCCAGCGTATGGCCTGTCATCTACCTTGCCCCATTTGTTGCCCGAGAGCATACGTGGGTCATAGTAAGAAATAGAAATGTGTTTGCTCTCCTGTGCGCGCCGAAGAATAGACGCCTCCATATATGGGCGCACGGCTTCAGGGAAAATAGTTACAATATGGAAACGAATCATAGTGGAATTAGCTAACAAGTCTGTGTAGAGAAGAAGATATGAGTGTTTGATACGGCATCCCCTCCTGAGCAGCTTTCCCTTTTAGCTTTAGTAAATCAACTTCTGAGATTCTTATAGATATGGTTTTGTTTTTTGCCAATGTTGCTTTGGCTATTTTTGAATACTGCGGAAGATTCCCTTTTTTAACAGAGACAAGCTTCCCCGCTTCCGCTGATTTCAAAATATCTTTTTCTTCTTTTGTAAGTTTAATGGTTTTTTTCATATTTTTATTTTAAATACTTCTTAGTAAGTTTTCTGCTTGGGATAATTGTTTTTAGAAAAATTTCTTCTTCATTTTCTACAAAAGGCACTAAATAAACATAATTCTCAATTTCCAAAACAAATATTTTTTGATGTGGATAATTTGTACTACTCAAAATATCCAGCACTTCCTTACTTTCAATTTTTACCAAACATAATTCAAAAGAAACCACTTTTTCTTTAATTAATTTCTTGTTCTTTTCAGGGCTCCAATTGAAATACTTCATATCTTTATGTTTATATACATTGTATATACAATCGTATTTGATGTCAAGCAGTAATAAAGCGTCATTTGCCTTTGGCAAATGACGCTTTATTACTGCTTATCTCTATTAGTTTTTCAAATCCTCAATCACCTCATCGACAGTCTTCGCCCCACTTGGTTTTTTCCCGCCTGCTGGCTCGCTAATCTTCAAATTCACACGCGCGTTGTTCTTCATTCCCACTACGCGGAGTAGCGTGCGGATTGCCTTTGCGGTGTTGCCGTCGCGACCGATGATTTTCCCCATATCCCCCTGATTTACATCGAGAGTAATGAGTACGCCCATCTCGTCCACAACGCGCGTTACTTTTACATCGCTCGGATGTTCTACGAGTGCCTTTACCACGTATTCAAGAAATGTTACATCTGGTTCCTGTGTTGTCATATGATCGTGTTATCTTATCGGTTAGCTACTAACATTTCAGCCTCGTTGGCTGGTCAAAATATAATACTATAAATGCAGTCACTATTCAAGAATCTAATTCTCGAATAAATTGCATTAGATTCGAGGCGCGGGAAAGCGAATGAGGAGACGTACGAACAGTACGGTGACGAGAGAGCAGGGCTCCGCAACGACGAAGATAGGGTAATTTATTCGAGAATTGCTTTTACTCGGCGAATTCCCGCGCTCGACGCTTCTTCTTTCACAATTTTAAAATGCCCCATATTTCCTGTCTGTTCCACATGTGGCCCCCCGCAAAGCTCGGCAGAATATGCTGTGCCGTCCTCGGCAACCACCGAGTACACATTTACCACATCAGGATACTTTTCCCAGAAACTTCCTTCCACGCCTTTCGCTTTCGCTTCCTCTTTTTTCATCTGCTCTATTTTTACCGTACACTTTTTACCAATCGCCTCGTTCACATACGCTTCCACTTTATCCAGAATTTCACGCTCTACTTTCTTCGGATAAGTAAAGTCAAACCGCGAACGCTCTTCTGTAATATTCGAGCCGGCTTGGTGTACATCATTTCCCAGAAACTTCCGAAGACCAGCAAGCATCAAATGTGTCGCCGTGTGAAGAGCAGTTGTTTTCTCGCTTGCATCCGCAAGCCCGCCCTTAAACTTTTGCTCTGCGCCCGCGCGCGAGATGGCTTGGTGTTTTTTAAATTCAATATCAAATTGCGCGCGATCGACAGAAACCCCCTGCTCTACTGCAATCTCCTCTGTCATTTCAATGGGGAAACCATACGTTGAAAAAAGTCTGAATGCATCCTCTCCGGAAACAGATTTACTTTCAAAGAGGCGTACGAGCTCTTTCATCCCGCGCTCAAGGGTTTTTCTAAATCTGTCTTCTTCTTCCCAGATCTCTTTCACTATTACGCCATTTTGATTTGCGACATTATCGTATACCTCCTTATACTTCTCGGCAATAATGGGCACGAGCTCGGCAAGCATGTTGTGCCCAATGCCGAGCATGTCCGCATAACGCACCGCACGGCGAAGAAGCCTGCGTAAAATATATCCTTGGTCCGTGTTTGAAGGACGCACGCCGTCGGCAATCATCATCACTGCCGTACGCACATGGTCGGCAACAATCCGCGCCGCACGAATATTCTTTGCGTCAGCAGGCTGACCTCCAGTCGCGAGATCTCCAATCTTTTGCATAATCGGTAGGAAAAGGTCTGTGTCGAACACATTATCTTTTCCCTGTATTGCCATGAGGATTCGCTCGAGACCCGAGCCAGTGTCCACATTTTTCATTGCGAGTTTACCAATCACTTTTCCATCTTTTTTCTCGTACTCCATGAACACATCATTCCATATCTCAACGATATCCTGCCTGTCGTCTGCAGTCATGTACTCGTCTTTCGTCATGTCACCCAAGCCTCTCTCGGTAACATCATAAAACATTTCTGTATCGGGACCGCACGGACCATTGTCGCCTGGGCTCCACCAGTTGGACTTTGCTGACATAAAATAAATGCGATTTTCGGGCATATATTTTTTCCAGATTTCAAACGCTTCATTGTCGCGCGGAGCATCATCATTGCCTTCAAAAACAGTCACGTATAAACGCGCGGGGTCAAGGCCGAGTCCTTCTTCTTTTGACGTCAAAAATTCAAAACTCCATTTTATGGCATCTTCTTTGAAATAATCCCCGAGAGACCAGTTGCCGAGCATTTCGAAAAAAGTATCGTGGGTCTTGTCTCCAACTTCCTCGATATCCTGCGTACGCACACACTTCTGGCTGTTCGCAAGGCGCACTCCGCTTGGATGCGACGCACCCATGAGGTACGGTGCGAGTGGCTGCATTCCTGCAGTATTAAAAAGCACCGACGGGTCGTTCTCGGGTACGAGCGGTGACGAAGGAATGATTGCGTGTCCGCGCTTTTCAAAAAAAGCGAGGAAGCGTTGTCTGATTTCTCTTGAATCCATCTTATATAAATACCATTTATTCGGACAAAAAGAAAATGCGCATTATCGCCCCTTCTTTTTGTGAGAAGCTAGGTCTTTTGCGATTACAAAAAATAAAACAAAAGTGATGGCGAGAATAATGTATTCCATATTAATCTTCCGGCGAAAAATGCGCGAACGATTTTATTTTATTTTCAATATACCAGAGAGATGTAAAAACAAAGAGTGCAAATATTGTAGTAATGACCGCCAACATAAAAAATCCATATCCGATTGCAATACCAACACCAGCAGAAACCCAAATCCCCGCCGCAGTCGTCACACCGCTTACTTTTTCACCCTTAAAAAAGATGAGTCCAGCGCCGATAAAACCGATTCCTTGAATAATCGCCGCGGTAATTCGCGCGGATGAATCCGTGAAGACTGTGGTGGTACTGCCATACCCACTAGATGAGAAAATACCAACAATCACAAAAAGTGCCGAACCCATAGTAACCAAACCGTATGTGCGCATCCCAGCAGTCTTGCCCGCAATCGCACGTTCAACGCCGAGCGACATACCGAGCAGAAGCGCCACAAAAAGCTTTAATACGATATCAATGTCCTGACTATTAAAAAGTGTTGTGATGTCCATAAGTTTATTGTACCAAATATCTTCTGCTTTTAAAACTCCTGACAAACCCTATCAACTTCATTCACGACATTTTTTATCTTCTCATCCGAAAAACCGATAGACTTCAGAGCTGTTGGGCTGTTTTTCAGCTCGCGACACATTACGATTCCCTGCTCAAGAAGGCTGTTTTTATCACGCGCGCTCAATGTCGAAAGGAAAGTGAGCGGATGCACCCCTGTCTCCAAAATCAGGTCCTGCAAATTCCCTTTTTCCGGATAATCCCAGCCGATAATGTTTAGACCGGCACAATTTGCGTAAGCAATAGCATCAAGCGTGAGCTTTGTGTTTGTGATGAGCCAGCCTTCGTGAACTTTTGGAGTTTTGGTTTCTTTGGCGTCATGCCCTTTTTGTAAATCGAGAAACCGCGCATGTACATAAAGCGCGACTTTCACGTCGGTCTTTATACCTTGCTGATTGTGAAATTTACACTCGACAAAAATATGGCGGTTGTCTTTTTCCATAAGCACATCTACTTCGTGCGCGACACAAAATCCGGGAAGGATTACTCCTGTTTGCGCCGTAAATCCTTTACCACGCAAAACCTCCGCAACAAATTTTTCAAAAGGAAAACCGCTCGGCCCGAGCTCTAGCACAGCTTTTCGAAGCGAATACCTCACAGCCACCGGATACTCATTTTTCTTGAGAATAGAATACGCGTGCTTGTAAATCTGTGAGGTTTTCATCCCGTCATGAAGCTCGGGGACAACGTGAGTAATAATTCGCTCAATGGTTTCATTGTCGGCACCTGAGCGCGTCAGCGAACGACGAAGCTTGGAAAGCGAAAAGCGTTCACGCTCGCCTGAGGTTTTTATGACCCACGCATCATTCTGCTCTTTATTCATCCCAGTAGAAGTTTTGTTCATGAAATATGATTAAAATATTACGTAGTCCATATTGTGTGTTTCCTAATCTCGTGAAGATAGTAGAGAAACTTCTAACGGGACACGTATTCCACACATTGTCGCACATGAGAGCAGAATTTGAAAGTTGGGATATAGAAATTAGCATAGGCTAAAAAACCAAACCCAGCAATAGTGCGCTATATAACTTGGTACAATATATTCTACGTTCACTCGGAAATGAAAACTTGCTAGTCTTCATTTCCTCGCTCACTTGAATATAGCGCACTATTGCTGGGTTTGGTTTTTGAGTCGTTCAATATTAAACATTCTGCCTTCAATATTCTACCCTTCTATTACCCCGCCCCCGAGGCACTCAAAGCCATCGTACAAAACTACCGACTGCCCTCTGTCAAAAACTGCGGGTTTATCAAGTTTCAAAGCAAAAGATGTTTGTTTTATGTCAGTAATTTTGCACTTGTACTGCTCACCGTGATACCGTACCTGTGCAGTATAGGCGCGAGATATGTCGGGTACAGTCCCTCTGCAAAAATTTACTTGCGAGATTTTTATATCCTGAGAGGCGCATTCAAGTGGCTTTTTCCCTTGATGCGCTACGATAATGGTGTTTGCTTCAAGGTCTTTTGCAATAATATAAAATGGCGCATCGTCCGTGCTCTTTATTGTAACCGTAAATCCATGTCGCTCACCTAAAGTATAAAAATATGCGCCACGATGTGTGCCGATAACCTCTCCTTTTTCATTCAACACATTTCCTTCTTTCTCCTCAATAAAATGCGCGAGAAAATCTTTCATATCAAGTTTGCCCACAAAACAAAGCCCTTGGCTGTCTTTTTTTTCAGCAACAGGTAACATGAACTTTTTTGCAAGTGCGCGGACTGCCGATTTTTTAAATCCTCCAATAGGAAATAATGTCTTTGAAAGTTGTTCTTGTCCAAGTGTCCACAAAAAATATGACTGGTCTTTCGCTCCGTCCACGCCTTTCTCTATTACATATGCGCCACTTTTTTTATCTTGCGAAACTTGCGCATAGTGCCCAGTCGCCACAAAGTCTGCACCCTCTTTCATTGCGCGCTTAAAAAACGCGCCAAACTTCACTTCGCGGTTGCACATTACATCGGGGTTGGGCGTACGGCCCTCTCTGTACTCACGGATCATATAATCGGCAACCCCTTCTTTATATTCCTTTTCAAAATCCCAAGTGAGAAGCGGAATGCCAAGCGTTCCTGCCACGCGCATTGCATCAAGTCTTTCCTCGCGCCACAAGCATGGCAAAAACTCTGGTTGCCATACTTTCATAAAAACACCAGTCACATCAAAGCCTGCTTTTTGTAGGAGTGCCGCGGAAACAGAGCTGTCTACTCCGCCCGACATACCAACGAACACTTTTCCTTTCGACTTTTTTTCTGCCATAAACAGAAACTACCATGTTTAGATGTTATCGTAAATACTTCTCTTTATTTGCTTTGTGTTCCTCAAATGTTTTTGCATAGTGTATTACCCCATTGTTGTCGGAAAGATAATACAGATATGGCGAAGCAACTGGATGAATAGCGGCACGAATAGCAACGATGCCCGGATTGCCAATAGGACCTGCTGGAAGTCCACGGTTTCGATAAGTATTGTATGCTGACTTCAGCTTCAAGTCTTCAGGGGTAAGCTCGCTAGATTTTTTACCCAAAAGATACATAAATGTCGCATCAACCTGAAGCGGCATTCCTTTTGAAATTCGTTTCCAGAGCACGCCAGAAACTAATGCCTTGTCCTCTTCTGTCGTCGCCTCTTTTTCGAGAATTGATGCCATGATTATGATATCACGCAAAGTATGCCCAGATGCTTCAATGGAGCCAGCCCATGGCTCTATTTTTTTATTAAAATTATCATTCATTATCATCTCGACCCCTTGAGCAACTACCCCGCTGGTGAAAAAATATGTATCAGGAAAAAGATATCCTTCTTTTGAACGCACAGACTCAATGAAAAAAGCGCTGTCAAATTTTGAAAGTTTCGGTGCGAGTAGGAGCGCTATGTCTTTGTTGGACATACCCTCGGGAATGGTTATGCGGACTGCAGAAATGCCTGAAATACCGCGCGCAATACGAAACGCCACGGCGCAAGAGGAAATCGGTTCCTTAAATAAATATTGCTCAGCAAGAATTGGTTTAGTTCCACCGACTATCTTTGCGCAAAACTCAAAAAGGTTTTGCGAACGAATGATATTTTCATTTTTTAGGAGGAGTGATACGCTCGCGAGAGAGGCGCCGGTTTTTACTGAAATAGTATTTCCTTTAGGAAAACTGAAAGGCGGTAATAAGAGAAAGGAAACAAATGCGGAAATGAAAATAATGGACAATACCGAGCCAAGAAGAATTTTTGACGGACGCCCTTCTATCCCAACAGATAAAAGGGACTTCGAAAATCGCCCGAGTTCTTCTTTTTCTTCTTGCCTTGCGCCTTGTGTTGGTATTTCCATATTTTTACCCACCTAACTTTTTGCAAAATAAGCAAAATAGTTATTTGATAATGTATTATATACTTTTTTGCTCCTATTCACTATATCATTGTTTGAAAAAAGTTTTGGCGGGCGAGTAGCTAAACGGGTAAGTTGATTGGCGCTTCTGACTTGCGAGAAGGAATACGCCCGAATGTCGGTGTCTGCGCCACTCCTCCGGGGAAGTGATAAATAGTCGCAAGCTCTTCTGTCGTAAGAACAAATGGTTTTAATTTTGTCGGTAAATGAAACCACGAACGTTGTTTGTAGGAATCAAACATTTTTATTTTTTTCCAAGCGAGCCTAGTCTTGTCGTAGTCTTGCCAAGGAAAATCCCAACCGAATGTTTGGTCAGAGCCCTTAAATGCATTTAGGTTGTTTGAAGTAAATGGACGGAATAGTCCACCGAGTGCTTTGATGTGGCTGTAATCTGCCTTTTCTCTCTTTGCCAAATAAACCGCGCGGATTCCGCAGTCAAATCCGAGCTTATTGATGTTACGTTCTATCGCGGCAATGACCTCACTTTCTCCTTTGGTCATCATCAGCATCTTGAATTGGTTGCCTTCGCCTGCCATCTCGTCGCGCTTGGTAAGTTTTGTAATCAACTCCTTTCCTTCATCTTTCCAGTCGCCCATCTTGCCCTTTTTGGCACCTGACTTTATTTTGTACCGCTTGCTTGCCGACTGTACGAGTATCTGAACCCAGACCTGCTCATCTTTTCCAATAGATCCTAAATATTCGATAATCGATGTGAGCGGATCAATCTTGAACTCTTCTTTCACACCTTCTTTGTCCAGCCCATAATCAACATATGTTTTAATCGGGTACGCATCTTCTTTTGTGAGAGTATATTCCGAGCTAATCATTTCCCATTCCCCCTCTTTGCCTCGGTAGTCCACATAGCGCGTATAGTCCGGCACTTCATGAATTTCTATGTCAGGATATTGCGCATAAAGCTGCGCTTCAACCACATTTTTATAAAATGCTCCTGTACGAATAAAAAATTTAACGTGTCCATCGATAGACACCATTTCCAAAGAGAACCAGTCTTTTATTTTTCCTTTCCAGTATTTATCCCACCATGTCATTTTACTAGATGACTGGTACAAAGCATTCAATACTATCTCCATCGCAAGCGGAGTTTTGTGAATCTCTCTTGGGAGCTTCACTTCAAGCAAAATCCAATTGATCCGTGACATATAACGCCCTTCCACAAAATGCATCCACTGATGGTGGAACAAATAGCCGAAAAAAAGCGGCCCCCAGTACGGAAACCATGCAAAGAAAATAACTAGAATTGAGGCTGTTTCCTGATAGAGTCCCGGAAAATTGAGAGACTGAAATAAACTCATATCTCATATCATACCATGACGGGTAGAATATGGAATACATAACTGGGTACAATATATTCAGCGCTCGTTCGGAAATTAAAACTTGCTAGTTTTAGTTTCTCTCACTCGCTTGAATATAGAATTTGGAATTTGGAATAAATACAGAAAAACCCGCCAATAGGCGGATTTTTCTGTATTCAATATTCTAAATTCGATATTCTATTGAATTACGCCAACGTGTACTTTCCTTCCTTGGTCTTTTTAAACATCTTCGTGTCCTGAAGATTCACAAACACCGTATTCTCTTTCACATGTCGCTCTTTAAGTACGAGGTCAATAATATCTTTTTTGGTAAGTGCACCCTCTTTTTTCAAAACTCTTGCGATTACATCCTTTACCACACCTTTTTCGTATCCCCATGTCGAAAGCGCGTAGAGACCGCGACCCACAAGCACGAAACGACTATCCTTGATGAGCTCATTGTGACATGTAGCGACGTGCGCTTTCTTTCCAAAAACTGATGTGATTGATTTTGCAACTTCAGTGAAGTGCATCGGGGAGCCTTGTTTACGAATAATCAAATATGCATAGTCTCGCATTCCGCGAGCGTTTACATTGTGTGATTCGGCCATTCCGTATTCACCAAGAGGGTTTTTTGCGATAGTTTTTGAGAGCGACAGCCAGCGCTTGGTGATCTCTTCATTTTTGTACTCCTCAGAAACATCTTTCAAGTGATTGAGGAACGCGCTAATAATCTCACTTTCCGGAACAAGGTCCTCATGAGAAAGAGTTTTGTAAAGCTCACGAATGGCATCATGCACTTTCATAGAAACTTTATCGTCAACAATCCATCGGTGCCTAAAATTCTCATCTTCTTTTTCACGTTTAAACTGATCGCCGAGTACGAGTAGGAAGAAAATATGATTTTGCGTACTTGCATCCTTTGAAACATGCATGAGAAAATCTTCTTCACATACCACGCCACCCATAGATACAACAAGTTTATTCAACTCTTCAAATACGGCATTTTCTTTTTTAAACACATCGGCTTTTTTTATAGCGCCTAATGCAAAGTTTTCAATCTGGCGCACGCGCTCGCGAGTGATGCCATATGTCTTTCCGATACCTTCCAGTGTCATACGGTCTACATTTTCACCAAGTCCGTAACGCTTTGTCATAACATCAAGCGCACGCGGAGAGAGCGCAGAAAGGAGGCGCTTCACAACTTGTTTTGGTTTAAATGTAATGGCTGGCATATGGTAGTAAAATGCTTAAATATCGTATTGATTAATTATCATGTCCCACAAAGTATCTACTTTTTATCATTAAATGAATAAGAAGTCAAGGTTTTTCCATTCATCTCGATGTTTTCCAAAAAAACCAGTATTTACAAGGCTCTAATCCCCCACCACTATATTAAGAAGCTTACCTTTTACCATAATAATCTTTTTAATAACCTTCCCATCCACCCATTTTGCAATATCTTGGCGAGCAAGAGCGAGACCCTTTATTGTGTCTTCGTCAATATCCGCCCCAACTACTATCGTGCCACGAAGCTTGCCTCCAACCTGAATGGCGATGGTGATTTCACTTTGTACAAACTTTGGTGGATTAAATACCGGAAAAGAAGCGAGGTGAATAGATTTTGTGTTCCCAATATCATGCCAAAGCTCCTCAGTGATGTGCGGCGCAAATGGCGCAAGGAGGAGGAGCAAAGTTTCATAAGCGTTCTTTGAAATCGCTTCAAGTTTTTCCATTTCATTTACTAAAATCATCATTGCCGAAATAGCGGTATTGAAACCAAACGCTTCAATGTCATCGCCAACTTTTTTTATTGTCTTATGAATTATTGCTTCTGTGTTAGGTTCATTCGTTACTGCTGTAATTTTTTCTCGAAGTCGCCACACGCGCAGAAGAAAACGCTGCGGACCGGTAATCCCATCCGGACTCCATGAGACCGACTGCCCGAAAGGGCCCATAAACATTTCATAAATGCGAAGAGTGTCCGCACCATATTTATGCACAATGTCATCGGGGTTAACCACATTCCCCCAGCGTTTGCTCATTTTGCGTCCATCCTCTGCCATAATAAGACCAACATTATGAAGACGACTAAACGGCTCATCGTAGTTTGTCACACTAATATCAAACAAAAACTTGTGATAAAAACGAGCGTAAATAAGATGACGTGTCGCATGCTCGGCGCCGCCGACATACATATCAACCGGCGACCAATATTTTTCTTTTTCCCTATCAACAAGAGTACGCTGGTTATTCGGATCAATAAATCGCAAATAGTACCACGACGAACCAGCCCACTGAGGCATTGTGTTGGTTTCTCGCTTGCCCATACCACCGCATTTGGGGCACGGCACATTCACCCACTCTAAAATATCTGCAAGTGGCGACTCGCCCGTGCCTGTCGGTTCGTACGACTCCACTTCCGGAAGCGTCACTGGCAAATCCTTTTCAGGAACGGCAACGACTCCACACTTTTCACAATGAATGAGCGGAATTGGCTCTCCCCAGTACCTCTGACGCGAGAACACCCAGTCCTTTAAGCGATACTTGGTGACCCAGCGACCTTTTACAAAATCAGTTATTTTCTTTTTAGCAACTTCGTTTGAGAGACCGTCGAATTTGTTCGAGTTTAAGATTTTTCCAACTCCAACATAAGCTTCCTGTGATACATCTCCACCTTGCACAACCGGAATAATCGGCAAATTATACTTCTTCGCAAATTCAAAATCGCGATCATCATGCGCCGGCACCGCCATCACTGCGCCAGTGCCGTAGTTCCATAAAACATAATCTGCAACATAGAGAGGAATCTCTTCATTGTTTGCTGGGTTGATAACACTTATCCCTTCGATTTTTACTCCCGTCTTCTCTCGGCCTTCTGCGGTGCGTTCTATTTCAGTACGTGCTTTGGTCTCATTGCGATACTTCTCTACATCACCACAGTTTGTTATTGAATCCTTCAATTCACCTATGAATGGGTGCTCTGGAGCAAGCACACAATATGTTGCGCCAAAAAGTGTGTCGGGGCGCGTGGTAAACACCGTGATTATTTTTTCACTACCACTAATTTTAAAATCAATTTCCGCGCCTTCGCTTCGGCCTATCCAATTTTTCTGAGACTCTTTGATAGAAGTCGGCCAATCAAGCTCATTAAGACCGGCAAGCATCCGGTCTGCATACTTTGTAATGCGGAGCACCCACTGGCGCATTGGTTTTTTCTCGACGGGGGTACCACAGCGTTCGCACGCACCATCTTCAAGGTCTTCATTTGCAAGACCCGTCTTGCACGATGGGCACCAGTTGATAGGCTCATAGGATTCATACGCAAGACCTTTTTCAAACATCTTAAGAAAAATCCACTGCGTCCATTTATAAAAAGCTGGATCGGTTGTGTTCACCTCGCGCGACCAGTCATAGTCAAAACCAATATCAGAAAGTTGTTCTTTGTATCGTGCAACATTTTTTTCGACAGCAATACGCGGATGCACTTTATTTTTTATCGCGTACTGCTCGGCAGGAAGACCGAAGGCGTCCCACCCCATCGGATGAAGCACGTTGAATCCCTGCATCCGTTTCATACGCGAATATATATCCGTGGCAATATATCCTTTTATATGCCCTACATGGAGCCCGTCCCCTGACGGATATGGAAACATATCAAGAACGTATTTTTTAGGCTTCCCTGTATCCCCTTGATTTTCTTTTGCTTGATACATTCCCGCCGCCTCCCACGCGGCTTGCCACTTTTTTTCTATTGCCTTATGGTCATACTTTTCAGCCATAGATATTCTAGTGTTCCATCGCACGAACAGGTTTTGCTGTCATGTCAAATGGCGGATAAAGCTCCGGGTCTATAGTGCGGTCAAAACATTTCCTTCCGACACCGTGTTGCCAATTTTCATCGATACCATTTTTGTATTGGTAAGAATACATTGGGCTAGGAGCTTCATTCCAGCCTGCGCCGGTTGGTGTTTCTTTGCTGAATATCGCGCAGAGCTGAAATGAAAGTTTTCCGGAAACAACATACTCATACTCCGCTTTGTTTTTGGGATCTACGGGGACCATAAAACCACTTAATGGGTCTTTTATGTCCTCAAGTGTTTTTGGAAGTTTTTGTTTTGCTTGCCAATAAGGAATTATTTGATATTGAATAGTCTGCAAATGAGATACCCTCTCAGCATCAAATCGTTTCTCTTTTTGCGTGTATGGTGAGCCCATCACAAAAAATCCGAAACCAAAAGAAAGCAAAATAACCGCGAGCGACCCGTACGCATACCATGTACGCACACGGACACCATCATCCTCTTGTTTACGGCGAAGGTCGTAAAGATAGTAGCCAGCGACAGCGCCAATAACTAAGATTATAAATACTACCTTCAGCGCAAAAGAAGCAGTAATTTCTTCACCGGAGAAAAAGCTGTTGAGAAGTACAATGAGGTCAATCGCAACAACAACGATAGCAACAAAGAGCGTACAATAGGTAATCGCCTTGCGGGCCCATCCGTTACGCTTCTCTGGGGACATAAACTCTTCTTTTGAAAGCGCGCGAGTAAAAAGAACGCAAAGCGGAAAAGAAACAAGGAGCATAGCCATTGCAAGACTTACACCACCGGCATATGGGTCAGTATAACCAAACTCTTTTGGGAAAACTTGGTTAATAATACTAAAAATGAGACTTAGAATACTTATGACGCTTATATATAACGACACGAGAACACCTAAATGGACAAAGAAGTCTTTTGGCGTTGTAGGGCCAGCAGGGCCTCGGCTTGGCCGTGAACTATTTTGTGTTTCCATTTTTTGATTATACATCACAAAAATAACCCACGCAAGCACCTTAAAAAACTTCCACAGCACTAACATATTGTGATAGAATAGATAACATGGAATCGCGAAAAAAGAAGCTTCTCCTTGTTGATGACAATGAGGTTGTGCGCATGATGTTTACAAATATCTTTTGGTTGCACGGGCTTGATGACAAATACGACCTTACTACGGTCGATAACACAGAAGAAGCTATGGTGTTCGTCGAGAATCCGGCTACACGACCCGATGTTATTTTCATGGGGCTTGTAATGCCATTTGAAAAAAATGGGAAAATTGAAACGAGCGCAGAGGCTGGATTCTCAATGCTCAAGCGCATCAAAAGCGACCCTCAAACAAAATCAATTCGTGTTATTATTTTTTCAAGTTACAACGAAAAAGAATATGGCGCGCAAGCGCTCCAGCTCGGCGCGGAAATGTATCTCAAAAAAGATGAGAATATGCCCCAAGACATACTAAAAATAATTAGCTCTTTAGACACGGGCGCTATCCCAAAATAAACCACAATGAATACACCACTCGTAAAACTTGAGGGTATAAACTTTTACTACAACCGTGGCAAACCATCGGAGGCGCACGCATTGAAAGATGTAGACCTTGAAATAGAAAAGGGTGGCTATGCGGCGTTCTTTGGTCCATCGGGTTGCGGAAAAACAACGCTTATATATTTGATTGGTGGAATCGAAACAGAAAACACCGAAACGGGACATGTCCTCATTAACGGTCGTGACCTCCGAGGTCTTTCAAAAAAAGAGCTTGCTGTTTATCGTCAAATTGGTGTGGGTATTATATTCCAACAGTTCAACCTTCTGCCATCACTTACGGTTCTCGATAATGTTGCGCTACCTATGGCGTTTCTTGGTATCAATATTGACCGTCGCAGAAAAGAAGCGATGAAACTGCTCGATCGTTTTGGTATGACGAAGTATGCCGAGCGCTTTCCATCTGACCTCTCAGGTGGACAACAACAACGCGTAAGTATTGCTCGCGCGCTCTCCAACAACCCTCCGCTCATCATCGCCGATGAACCACTTGGAAACCTCGACTCAGAGAATGCAAACAAGGCGCTTGAGTTTTTGAAAGAGCTCAACGAAAAAGACGGGCGCACTATTATTATGGTTACCCATGAGTCATGGAGCCTCCGCGATGCAAAAACAATTTTCTACCTTAAAGACGGCGAGATACTCAGAAAAGAAGAGAGGGGGAAGCAAAAAATTGCGCAAGAAGCACTGTCGAAACATCTTTACCATAACTTATTCCCCGAAATAACACCGGAGCGCCTCATGGCACGCTCACTTTCCTATATGATGATGCGAGGTTTTTCCGGAGAAGAAATAAAACGCTTTGAAATGTTCCTTATTAGACGCCTCTCGGGAGAAATTGACACTCCAACGTTTATTGATTTTCTAGATAGTCCTTTCAAAGATGGCGGGATAGGGCTATGGAAACAGCGAGCGAGAAAAATAGCTTTTACAATAGAAGAGCTGATTGAAAAACGCAAAAAAATTGAGGATGTTTATCGCGAGCTTGAAAAAGACCCGGAAACTCCACTCTATGAAGAGGTTTCTAAGATGCGCGCATTTCTCCTCGAGGATTACAGCGGGATCCTTTCAGATATTCAAATTGCCCGTTTCGACGAAGCAGTAGAAGATCGTTTTCGAAATATTATCAGCCCTGAAAATTTCCGCCAAGTTTTAGAACTATCTCGTACAGATTTTGGCGTAGGTCTCGCACCCAACACAGTACGTATGGCGTCGGAACGCCTAGAGACAATACTCACAGGAAAGAATTACCAAGTATTTCACTAAAAAAATAAATGGAAACAATTACCGAAAAAAAACCGGCAGAATCGGCGGCGCCAGAAAAACTTTTAGTAAGGACTGATCACAGTCTTTCGATGTTGGATCTTCTGAAACTTTCATTGCGAGTCTTTCGCACAAAACCCACGCGTACGATATTAACAGTGCTCGGCATGTCCGTTGGTATCGGCACAGTCGTATTTCTTGTGTCGCTTGGCTATGGGCTCCAGTATATTTTAATCGGCAGTCTCCTTACGGGTGAAGACTCCTTAATGACTCTTGAGGCATCGTACCCCGGTGAAAGCGGGAAAGCTATTACCACTGAGAAAATGGCGGAGATAAAACTTGATGAAGGTGTTGACAGAATAAGCCCTATTGCAGAGTTCTCTGGCGAAATGTCCATTTCAGGCGAAGCTCCGGGCATTATTCCGATAACACGCGTGGTTAGATCTTCATACTTCAAATTGGCAGGTGTTTCATCTGACCTTGGGGATGTGTTTACCGAAGATACTCCGGGGGTGATTCTATCTGCACAAGCCCTGAAACTTCTAGGACTCAAAACAGACCAGAGCATTATTGGTAAAGAAGTTACCGGAAAAGTTTCTTACCCAAAACCAGACGGATCGTCAGAGGAAGTCATTATTTCAAAACTTCAGATTCTCGGAATCATCAGTGACGAAACAGAGCCTCCGCTTGCCTATGTCCCATATTCTTCAGTTTCTAAAGAACCAACTGCCTTCAAGAGTATTTTGATAAAAGCAAAAAATGTCGATATGGTAATACCCCTTCGTGACAAACTCGAAAAGGAGGGATTTTTAATTAGCGCAAAAGTTGACCTGGTGAACCAAGCGAAAAAAATTACCAACGCCATCACTACTGTTCTATTGGTATTCGGCGCAGCAGCTTTGGTTGTGTCGGCGATAGGAATGTTCAACACGATGATTGTCGGTTTTCTTGAGCGCATATATGAGGTTGGTGTTATGAAATCCCTCGGCGCGACAGACGGCGATGTACAAAACCTATTTCTAATGGAATCCTTTATGATTGGATTTCTTGGAGGAGTAATGGGGCTTGCTATTGGTGTTGGTGGCGGTACTATCATAAATTTCGTTATGAGCACCCTTTCTCAAAACTTCGGGAGTAAAGCGCTCACGCTTTTCATCACACCTGTTTGGTTTGCCGTTACGACCCTCGTCCTCTCTTCATGTATTGGTTTAATTTCGGGATACTGGCCTTCTAGGAACGCATCCAAGCTGTCGCCGAGAGAGGCGTTCGTTAGAAAATAATACAAAAAATACCCAGCCACTCTAGAGTGGCTGGGTATTTTTTGTATTATTTTCTGAATTTTAAACTCTGAATTCAATGACATCGCCGTCTTTGACTATATACTCCTTACCTTCCGTACGCAAAAGCCCTTTCTCTTTTGCATTCGCAAATGATCCCGCATCAAGCAAGTCTTCCCAAAAAATAATTTCCGCGCGTATAAACTTATCTCTAAAATCCGTATGGATTGCCATTCCCGCCACTGGCGCAGTACTCCCTTTTTTAATCGTCCACGCACGGGTTTCTGCTTCTCCTGTAGTAAAATATGTTTCAAGTCCGAGCAATTCATAGCTCTTTTTTATGAGATTATTGATACCGTCGTCTTTTACACCAAGCTCTGCGCGAAACACTTCTTTCTCCTCACCATCGAGCTGTGAGAGATCGTGCTCAACACCCGCGTCCACTACCACATAGTGCGCGCCGAGCACATTCAAATATTCTAGAAGTGCTGTATAGCGGTGGTCTTTTGTTTCATCAAGATTTTTTCCACCTGCTTTTTTGTTGAGCACATATAAAATAGGCTTCATCGTAAGGAGGTGCATTGCACGCACCATAGGTGACTCCTCGAGCGTCAGCGGTACTGTGCGTGCAAGTTTCCCGTGCGCAAGTGCCTCGGATATCTTTTGTAAAATTTCTTTTTCTTTTATCGCTTCTTTATCACCGCGCTTCACGTCTTTTTCAATGTTGGCAAGACGCTTCATTACTGTTTGTTCGTCTGCAAGAATAAGCTCAAGGTTTATCGTCTCAATATCTGACACGGGGTCCACTTTGCCATGCACATGAATGACATTGTCATCTTCAAAAATACGCACGACTTCGGCGATAGCATCCGTCTCGCGAATGTGGGATAGAAATTGGTTGCCGAGCCCCTCGCCCTCGCTTGCTCCTTTTACAAGTCCCGCAATGTCGACAAACTCCACTGCCGCGGGAATAGTTTTTTGAGTTTTTGAAAACTCCGCGAGCTTATGAAGGCGTTCATCTGGCACCTCAACAACACCCACTGATGGGTCGATGGTGCAAAACGGGTAATTCTCCGCTGGAACAGATTTTTTCGTGAGCGCGTTAAAGAGTGTGGACTTTCCCACATTGGGAAGCCCCACGATGCCTATTGCAAGTGCCATATTACTTTTGTAAAACCTTTTGAAGCTCCCCTTGATGCGCCCTCATCACTTCCATTGAAGCCGCTTGCTCCGAACGACCGCTCTTTACTTTCGCCTTAATCTCATCGCCAATCTTTTTGAAAAGCTCGGGATTCTTTTCTACGAGTAAAATTATGCGGTTTATCTCGGCCTCCGGCATCCCTTTGAGCTGGCGTTTAATAACTTGTTTGAGTAAAAATTCTTTTATCATATGAATCGCAGTTTATCAGAAAATGTCTAAAAATACAAAAATTCCTTTTAAAAATAGCAAATTCTCACGATCGTGAGAATTTGCTATTTTTTTGGGGGGTGAAACATTAGTAAAACTAGTTCCCGCTCGCTAGCGCAATACAGGCATTGAACGCTTGTACAGAAGCATTGAAAGTTGCCACAATGGCGCGATTGGTCTCAATTAGATTATTGTACCCTGGCACTATCGCATTAAACTCGTTTACATAAGTATTATAATTTGGATCGTTTGATTGAGTTGAATCAATTTGCGCTTTTTTCGCATCAAGATGTGCTCTCAAACCTGCAATCGTTACATTGTTCGCATCAATCTGCGCCTTGATCTGAGTGTTCGTAGTAGGGCACGCTGACAAGGGCAATCCAAAGCTCTGCACAGCAAGCCATGTTTCGCGACCCTCATACATCCCTTTGCCAACTGCCACGCCAATCTCCTGATATTGGGGCTTTAAAATATTTGCGCGGTGCCCTGGGCTATTCATCCACGCAGTCACGACACCAGAATCTCCATTAAAATCTCCGAGCGCAAGGTTCTCTCCCACGATTACATACGCATAACCTGCCAACTTGGCAAGATCCGCAGGGCCCACACCCGAGGGCGACACATGTTCAAAATATTGCTTTGCAAACATATCATCGACTTTCATTTGAGCATCGAGGTTAAGCGAAGCGTTTTCAGTGAGCGCCGAGAATCCGCCATTTAGCGCGCGAGCAGCATTGGTATACTCAATAACCCCACGCACAGTGAGGGTTGACGAGGGAACAGGTTGTGGTGCCGCACGCAATGGCCCCGGAGTTACAACCGTCTTTTGTACAGTTGCAGTTTTCGGAACAATACTTCCGCTTGTTTTCGCGGGAGTAAGCGCTTTTGTCGCTATTTTCTTTTGTACTGGCTGTGTAGTGGTCGCCGGTTTTGTAATCTCTTTTTTAACTACAACAATTGGAGTTTCTTCTACTTGCAGAGCTTCCATTTGGCCGACAGTTTGTTCCAGATATGTATACGAAATAGTACCTGCTCCGATGAGTGTCAAAATCCCCGCGAGAACCATGAGTAGTTTGTTAAACATAGTATCTATATCTTCAACATTTCGAGAAAAAGGAACAATGGAATTTCTTTGCGCGCCTTATCCTCCGCGCTTTTGCGTGGGCCTTTTTCGCTTTCGCGGTGCGAGAGCCATTCCTCGAGACGCGCCACCGCAAAGCCGTTATTCGCTAGTGTCTTAAAATAATACTGGAGTGGGCGGTGAAATGAAATCGTTGTCGCTCCACCGTGCTTACTTGGATTCATTTCAATCTCAACTTTTGATTCCGACATGTAGTTGTCCACACGCCGATATTGTGTTTTTGTAACATCATCAAATCCCCACGCGCTTGCTTTTGGAACACGGAAAGCGGGATGATTGAGTACGATGAACATCTTCCCTCCAGGCACGAGAACACGCGCACACTCTTTAAAAACCTTATGCGGTGCCTCGATATTTTGTATCGAAAGAACTATCGCAATCTTTTCGAAGGAGCCGTCTTGAAAAATTGACAGATCTTCTGCAGACTGCGCAAAGTACTGTATTTCTTTTGGCGAGTGCTTCTTTGCTATAAGAATAAGCTGTTTTCCCAAATCCACCCCAGTCGTACTCGCGCCCTCTTGAAAAAATGCGCGAGTGAAAAACCCCTGCCCGCATGCAAGGTCAAGAATCCTTTCATTTTTCTTAATCGCCATTGCGCGGAGAATATTCGGCAAAATCACCCGCGCCTGATAAGTATCGTCGTCGGCAAGAAGCGTGTCGTACCAATGCGCCACGCCTCCCCATGAGGTTGTTTTCTTTTTAGCGATTGGTTGTTTTTGGGGCTTTTCGGTCATATTGCTGTTGATTCTACCATATAATTGTAGTATTGTGACCCAATGAAATGGATTCTATTTACAGGCACATGGAAACTCACGAACGATGAGGTGGAGCAAGATGTACGCAAAGCAGCGCACGAAGTCATTGCACGCGGTGACGGCGTGCTTACGGGAGGGGCGACTGGGGTTGACTACTTCGCAATGGATGAAGTTCTTAAACACAACCCAACAGCATCACACCTTCGCGTCATCATCCCCGCACGACTTGAAAGCTATATTGAGGACTATTTTACAAATTGGTGCCATGAACCAATCACACAAAAAGATATCGACAATCTTGCAACTATTTTAAAACATATCAAGAAAATAAATCCTGCAAGTCTTTTAGAAATGCCTTACGAAAAAATTACACAAGATCATTACAACCTGCGCCACGACCAAGAAGTTATGTATTCAGATGAAGTGCATGCGTTCCAAGTAAACGAGAGCGCGGGAACACAAGACACTATCGACAAATCTGCAAAAGCAGGGCTTCCAACTACTCATCACAAAAAGTATCGGATATAGATATGTGTTAAAATCGGTCTATGGAAAAAGCCAACAAACTAAAAGTTCTCCACAGAAAGTGGCTCATAGAATGCACGTGTGAGCTAAGGAAATCGGCTACGCAGGGCGTTCCAGGAGATGGCAGTGCTTTGTCACAAATCGTGTTTATCGGCGAGGCGCCGGGCGCTAAGGAGGACAAAGAGGGACGCCCGTTCATCGGCTCTGCAGGAAAGTTTCTAGCGGAGATGCTTGAGAGCATAAAAATGAAACGCGAGGATGTGTATATTACCAACATCGTAAAATACCGCCCGCCAGAGAATCGCGACCCTGCGCCACAAGAAATTGCCGATTGCGCAAAATGGCTAGAAGGCGAAATTAAATTGATTGACCCTACACTAATAGTTTTCCTAGGGCGACACTCAATGAATCACTTTTTCCCAAAAGAAAAAATCTCAGAGGCGCACGGCGCGGTACTCACCGCAAATCACTTCGGAAAAGTTCGCCACTTCCTCCCCCTCTACCACCCCGCAGCAGCACTCTACAACGGCTCCCTCCGCGATGTCCTCAAAAAAGATTTTAAAAAGATTCCCAAAATCCTAAAAAAGTCGCAAACATAAAAAAATATAGGCCCCCCTGCGGCAGAGACCGCAGGGGGGCCTATATTTTTTTTGTTTGATTAGAACACCCTAAATCGCATTATTGAACTCTTCCTTTTCTGTAGAAAACGTATGCGATGGCGCCTATAATGCCTAGGATAACAATAGTTCCAGCGGTCAAAGGTAGTGTATTACCCTTTTCCGTTGCGGGAACAGCCTCTGCGACAGCTGCAAGGTTTATATCTTGATTTTGCTCAGAAGCACTGTCATCTGCCTGCTTAGATAATTCAGAAACTTCCTTCTTCTCCTCCTTCTTTGCAACTACGGCAACCACTTTTTTTGTAATCACAGGGGATGGAGTTACTGCTACTGACGACGCAGTAACTGTTACCACTGATACACTTTGTGTACCCGAGATAGTATTCTTGCTCTGCGCGTCATATGCAAATGAAGTATTTGCGACCGAGATTGTCGCTGTGCCTGATTCTTTGGCGCGGAATACAAGCGTCCCGAAAGATGTCGCATTTGAGAATCCGCCTGGATACCCTGCCGTTTTGACCACAGTACCGCTGATATTATCCACCGAATCGTACCCTGGCATAGAAAGCGGTACCCAGCCCGTTGACTGTGTGAATGAGGTCATTTCAAGAATTCCTGCGGGAAAAGAAACCGAGTTTTTTACCGTATAAAGCTTGGAACCTGCTGGGTCTACCTGAACCATAATGGAGACATTTTGCCCTTTTACAACAGTGATTGTCGTTGGAGAAAGTGTGATTGTCGCCGCGTATGCCGGTATGATGGCGACGAATGCAAACATACTTACTGCAAGAAATTTGAATAGTTTATTCATCGTAGTATTTATTAAGCTGTCCAATTAATGATAAGTATGTTGAAGTCGAGAATATCCACAACGCCGTCACGATTGAGGTCGCCAGAGAGGCTTGTGCCAACAGAACCCCATGCAACGAGGACTGCATTAAAATCAAGAACATTCACAATGCCGTCTCCTGTCGCATCTCCCACAACCGCTGGTGGAGGGAGAACACTTCCACCACCGCCTCCTCCCCCGCTACCCCCACTTCCTCCGCCTGTGCTTGGCGCTGGCGCTGATGGCGGATTGATGGCATAAGCGAATGTCGCGACAGTAGATGACGCATTGTTCGGATAGCACGAGCGCGCCTGAATCACTTGAGAAGCAGAAACACTAATTGCCGAGATGTATTTTGTTGAAGATGTACAAACTGGAGCAGTACTTCCATCCGTTGTGTAGTAAATTGACGAACTACCTGGAGCCGAGAGCGTGACGCTCTGGGTGCTTGGGTAGATACCCCCAATAGGGCTAGCTGTCGGTGTAACAATAACTGTCCCCTCAACACCTGTCTGAACCTCGGTCGTAAGTGGTCCGCTAAAATTAGAAGCACTTGCAAATGCCGGAGCAAGAATGAAGAGAGAAATAAATAGTATTTTTTTCATAGGGAATGTGTTGAGGAATTAGAGAGACTGTACACCATAACTACCGGAGTACGAGCCTCCTGCTGTGCCCGTAGGTACTTTCATTTCGACCGTCACATCAATCTGGCGTCCTGCGACCGACGAATCAAGGTCGATTGCAAGTGTTATTGGACTGCTGTAGGTGTCAAAGGCGGTTATTGTCATCGCGCTCGTTGAAGCAGAAGCATCAGAGGATTGCGCCGAATAAAAACGAATGTTGTTTGCGGCAGGAATAGAATTTGTTCCGCTCACGAAGTCAGAGAACTTCATAGAGAACTGAGTCTCTGTAGTTGGTACCGTCACATGGAAGACCCACTTGAAGCCGTTCTCAAACGTGTCGTCAGCGGTTGCATAACTATTTGTAGCGCCGGTGCTGGTTACTTCAAGGATTGCCGTATCGTCAAATACCGCGTTTACAATTACTGTTCTCGTCGCTTCTGTCGCCGCATTGCCCGCAACATCCAAAACATTATAAGTAACGGTATAGGTGCCGGCTACTGCCATATTCACGGTAGAGCTTGCAATCACAATATCGCTTGTTATGTCGCCATCAATATTATCTGCCGCGGTTGCTCCAAGTTCTGTGTACGTATCACCGACGGTCAATGTTTGCGGGTTAGTGCCGAGAAGTATGATGACGGGTTTGGTAGTGTCTGGTACTGCGTCCGCAACGACATTATACGCAACCGTAATGTTCGCAGTATTTCCAGTTGATGAAGTTACAACCACATTGTATACGTGAAGTCCGAGCGATGATGCTTCTGCTTGTGTTGCCGGGGTTATTGTGGAAGCCGGAGTTACAGGTGAACCATTCACTGTAATACTTGTGGCATTCGTTGTGTCAAACCGCAATCCTAAAGCAAACCTTGCTGTCGCCTCCGTAACTGTGTATGCGGATACAATCGTGCTTCCATTTAGAGTAACAGTTGGTATCACTGCGAGAGTAGCGGCCTCTGTAATAGTTACTGAATTGCTCACATTGCTTACATTACCTACCCCGTCTGTCGCCTTTGCCGTAAATACATTGCTTGCGTCTTGCGTAAGGGCAACATTGACTGACCAGTTTACTTGTCCTACGGACAAAACCGCGCTTCCTGCCAAACTTGCGCCATTGTACACATTAACAATTCGTTGGCCTCCATCGTCTGCAACCGTTCCTTCAATTGCGTAGAAGTTTGCGTCAACTGAAGCAGATGGTGTTGTTATAACGGGCGCATCTGGAGCTGTCATGTCCGGAATTTCCGCCGTAGTGAAGTACGAGATAAGATTGCCGGTAAAATTGTTCCCCGCGACATCTCTCACTGCTCCCGATTGTACGTTGATCCTGTATGTTGTGTTTGGAATTAATGCAGAGTAATTAATATTGAGTGTTGTAGAGTTGCCATTACCGCCTTCAATGCTGATAGTTTCGGAATATACAACATTTGTAGTGGTGTCTTTCAATGTAACTTTGCTCGAATCCACAAGAACGATATTCCCGCTTCCTCCGTAAAATATCACTTTCGCTGTGCCGGCTGACGCGGACACGCCGTTTGCGTTATTGTAAGGAGATGTCGCTTCAACTTCTGGGTTTGTCGTGTCCCAAATAAATGTCATTGTGTCCGAGTTTACATTTCCTGCGTTGTCTTCAATGGTTAGTGTGAGTGTGTAGGTACCGTCCGCGTTTGCTGAAATATTCGTAACTGCTGTATTGTTCGGTGTGAATATTACTCCGGCAGGTCCCGTCCACAAGTGTGAGCGGATGCCAGAACCACCATCAGAAGTAATCGCGGTTTGTGTAACTGGAGCGTTTACCTCCTTGTCGGTGCCGGTGTCAACCGCAGGAACAGTTCTGTCGTAAAGAATCGCGGAAGTGTCATCGACTGCATTTGAAGTTGCGGTGTTGCCTACTGAATCTGTTACGTCAAATGAAAACCCGACTGTGCCTTCCGTATCATCGCTATCCATCACTTTTGTAATTGTCCATGATGTTGGCCCGCCGGAAACTATTGCGGTCTGTCCGTCAATTGTTGCGTTCGGGATCGTAACATCTTCGCTTGTGCTGAAAGTTACTGAAACAATGTCGCCATCTTTTGCGTATTGAGCAGGATAATTTGCATTGTTGGATGAGATGGAAACCGGTGAGACAACGGGGTTTACGCCGTCAGTTGCCGTTACAGATTGTCCAACTGGAGACGGATTACTACCAGCTGAAGGATTATCAGTAACAGTACCAACTAAACTAACAAGCGGAGTATCTGCCGTTCCCATTGGAGTTACAAGATTCAGAACAACAATACCAGAAGTTGATGTCGTTTCCGCCGCGTCTGGAGTGGTGAGCGTATTGCCCCCCACAGTAAAATCAGCATTTGTAACTGTGCTTCCGTTTAGATCTTCACTAAATGTAACTTCAATCGTTGTTATTGAAGTTGAGATTGCGCTTAACATAACCGGTCCAGCCGCATCAGTTGATGTCTGCGAGAATCCAACAATTGGATTTCCGGCAAGATCAGTCGCGGAACCTGGCGTGTAGGCAACGGTCTTTGCGTTCGTTCCCGCCACTCCTGCGTGTGAGAGCACTACGGTGTTATCGTTTGCTGTACCAGTCGTGAAGATGGTCGCTACTACCCCACCAATCATGAAGTTACTTACGGAGAAAGTTGAATCTTTAACCTCATCAGTAAAGACGATGGTCGCGGTGTCCACCATGCCGTCAAGGTTGGCATCGGTTGTGGTGATACTAGAAACCAATGCGACGAGGGTGTCTATTTCAAATGATGGCACAGCGAGAGCGAGGTTTGCATTCCCAGCCGCGTCAGTCACAACAATAGTACAGTCAGCGTATATCGCGTCAGCTAGTGTGGGCGAGCCGTATGTCGCTGTATTGCTACCGGCAACCGCAGAAGCAGGTGTGCCATTGCCACAAGAACCGCCATAAGTAATTCCGCCTCCAATGCTTGCTACCAATTGCTTTACCGAATCAACATTGAATACATAACTCGGTGTGGTGTCGTTTGTTGGTGTTCCGATTGGAGTAACTTGTGTAACTAGTGGTGCTGTCGTGTCCCAAGCAAACTGAATTGTGTCGGACGCAGAGTTACCAGCCTTGTCGGTAACGGTCAAACGAAGAGTATATGTGTCATCCACGCTGGGAGAAACGG
>JBBUDU010000005.1:0-5993 GCA_038057125.1 Patescibacteria group bacterium
CACAGCCAAGTTTCGGAATTCGTTTTTTCGCCAAAATGCGGAGCGTCGCAAAGCGCCGCGACGCTCCGCATTTTGGCGAAAACGGCGATTCTATTTTTGGGCTGCGAGACCTGGATTCGAACCAAGATAACATCCTCCAGAGGGATGTGTCCTACCATTAGACGATCTCGCAATTACAGTGCTATTTTGCATCCAGAAGTCTGCGGCCAAGCCGTGTGAGACCTGCTCTGGCTCAGAATCCTGCTGATTCAGCAAGGTAGGGACACGATACCCCAAATTCGGCTGATTTTCAAGCGCGACTACTTCCTCATCACATACATATCCTGAGAAAATCCACCTACTCCAACAAACTCCATGGATTGGTCGCGAGCGAAGATGAGCTCATACGGAATGCAATTCCTGCACCCACCCCCCTTTGCCGCAATATCATACGCACCCTCTGGACAGACAAAAGCTTTTTCTACGCCTTCCCTTTTTGCAACATCACGCGCATCTTTTACTTTCATTGCAACCGCAAGCACGCTCTGACGCGCATTGCCGAGATCAGGCAAGTCCTTTTCAACAACCTTGTCACTTTCCAAATACCAATAGCTTGCTTTAGTAACCTTTCTTTTTTTATGAAGTGCTTCACAAAGAAGCAGGTAAATCGGAAGCTGAAGTGAGCTCTCCGTCTCTTCACGCTTCCCTGTTTTGAAATCAACAATATGAAGCGAGTCGGTCTCGGGCAAGTACTCTATCCAGTCCACGAGGCCGTTTAAAATAATATTGTGATCTTCGCTCAAATAAAAGTTGCATGGCATTTTGTCTTGCGGGAGCTTGATACATTTGTTTACGAGGAAGCGCGGGTCGCGCGCGACTTTTTCGAGCATCACAGTGCCGCGCTTTTTAAAATCTGCCTCCTCTTCATCGCTCGTAAATCCACCTTTCTTGCCGGAAACTTTTTTCCAACCTGCTTCATAGAGCGCGAGTAAGTCTCTCTCCATGCGTTTGTCTGCTGGAAAATCGGCGAGCCCTTCAAGCACTTCGTGCACGGCAATACCGAGCGACATGTGCGGGGTGACGATAGAAACTTTGTGCCCCGTGCGCGGGTCCTTGTACATATTGTGCAAGTAGTAAGAGCGCGGACATTTGAGAAAATCCCCCATCGACGAATGCGACACCCACACTGCTGTATATTTATCGGGCATAAAATTATCTACAGTTTACCATATCATTAAACGACCGCGCCAAGCCCCGCCCTTGGCAAGCTTGCCAAGGGGGGGGGTTGGCGAATCTTACTTTACCTTTTTACTACGTGCGATTGCAGCCTTGATAAATGCGTTGAAGATTGGATGAGGACTCAAAGGGCGAGCTTCAAATTCAGGATGAAACTGTGTGCCGAGAAAAAATGGATGCACACTCGTAGGAAGCTCGGCTATTTCCATAAGCTTGCCATTAGGAGAGCGCCCCGAGAACACAATGCCTTTTGCCTCAAGTGCCTCTACAAATTCTCCATTCACCTCAAAACGATGCCGATGACGCTCAACTATTTTTTCTACGCCATACGCTTTTTGCGCAATGCTCCCTTTTTTGAGCACGGCGGGATACGCACCAAGGCGCATACTGCCACCAAGATTTCCCTTTTCAATATTCTCCTTTTGTCCATCCATAATATCAATAATGAGGTGCTTTGATTTTGGATTAATTTCACGCGATGTCGCGTCTTTGAAACCGAGGACATTTCTCGCGTACTCGATGACCGCAAGCTGCATACCATAGCAAATACCAAAATACGGAATCTTGTGCTCGCGCGCAAAGCGAATCACGTTGAGCTTTCCCTCTACACCGCGCGCGCCAAAACCACCAGGCACAAGGATGCCATCGAAATCGATAAGCTCCGCAAGGGGCGCGTCTTTTCCCTCAAACGAAGTCGCAGAGAGCCACACGAGCTTTGCTTTTTTTCCTTGGTGGATTGCTGAATACTTTAGCGCTTCAATAACAGAGAGGTACGAATCTGCAAGAACATAGTCGCCAGTATCAAAATATTTTCCCACCACCGCGATACGCACTTCGTCTTTTACTTTGTCCGCCTTGCGCGCAAACGCTTCCCACTCTTTCCACTCCGCGCTCTCCCCGCGTGACTTCAATTTCAAGCGCTTCAAAATTTTCTCGCCGAGCTTATCTTTTTCAAAATTACCGGGAACATCATAGATACTGTCGACATCAGGCGCAGAAATAACACTCTCAGGAAGAACGTTGCAGAAGAGTGCAAGTTTTTCCTTGCGCTTGCTGTCCAGTGCTATATCGCTTCGGGCAATAATAAAGTCGGGTTGAATCCCCGTGCTGTTGAGCGCGCGCACTGCGTGCTGTGTCGGCTTTGTTTTCATCTCACCAACTTTTGACGGCGTAGGGAGGTAACTCACAATGGCAAAAAGCACGTCGTCTGGATTTTTAATTTTGAGCATTCTCGCCGTTTCGAGAAAAAGAATGTTCTCATACTCGCCCACGGTGCCGCCGACTTCAATGACCACAATCTCGGCATTCGCCTTGTCCACCGCATTGTTGATACGGTCAATGACCTCGTACGGAATATGCGGTACCACCTGCACGCATTTGCCTTTGTACGCGAGCGCGCGCTCTTTTTCGATAACCGACAAATACACGCGACCTGTCGTCATGTAGTTGTCGCGGGTGAGTGAGGTGCCGAGAAAACGCTCGTAGTTTCCCATATCCTGATCCGTCTCGTCGCCGTCTTTGAGCACAAACACTTCGCCGTGCTCTGTGGGGTTCATCGTGCCTGCGTCCACATTTACATACGGGTCAATCTTCATCGCTGTCACTGCATATCCATGCGACTGCAAAATTTTTCCGATAGAAGAAGTCGTGATGCCCTTGCCGACTCCGGAAATCACGCCACCTACCACAAAAATATACTTGCGTGTTTTTTTCTTCATACGAAAATGGAATTATTTTGATGTTAAATATTTTCGAACCGCCAAATAGCTGGAAATGGCTCCGAGCGCAATGCCAGAAGAAACAATAATGAGAAAAATTTGCGCGAAATTTGCTACAAAATAGTGCAATAAGTCTACCCCTCCATAAAAAACTTGAGTGGTATTTTTAAGCCAATAGGTAATGGGATAAAAAAGAAGGAGAGTGAGGAACGCCGCCACAAGACCATAAAGGATTCCCTCGACAACAAACGGTCCGCGGATATATTCTTTGCTTCCACCCACGAGACGCATTACCCCAATCTCGTCGCGTGCAATAAAAATAGCGAGACGGATTGTGTTAAAGGTAATCAAAATAGAAATACCGATCATCACCGCAGTGATGATACTGCCAAGTTTTTTCACACCAGTGATGAGTTTTGAAAGGCGCTCGATGGCGACCTTGTTGTCGTTGTAGTTTACCTTGCTCACGATAGAGAGTGCTGCCCCAGATGAAAGCTCGGATTTATTTGAGAGGAAGTTTGCGATGCCTTCGTATTGTGATGGCTCGCGCGCTTTCACGGTGAGAGTTGCAGGGAGCGGATTGTCTCCTATTTCATCAAGAGCCTGAATGATACGGTGGTCGTTTTCGTGACGCGCGCGAAATGCAATGAGTGCCTGCTCGCGCGAAATATACTCAACTTTTTTTACTTCAGACAAAGTTTCAAGTCGTTTTTTCAAGTCCATGATTGATGCTTCGCTCGCTTTTGCGTCTACATAAATGTTGATGTCAATTTTATCTTGGAGATCTTTGAGCGCAGTGCCAAGAAATGCCGTAATGAGGAGTGTGGAAGCGACCATAAACAAAGCGACAATCATCACAAAAACTGCAGAAAGCGAAACGCTACCGTTTCGCCAAAAACTGACAAATCCTGCTTTTATGATTCTTTTGAGGGTTGTCCAGAGCATGATGTTATTTGTATTGTAGCATGGGGCGCGCCTTTTTTTACAACGCGTATTTTCCAGTGGAATCATCGCGAATAATCTTGCCATGATCCATCGTGATAACTCGTTTTCCGAGGGCTTCGACTACGCCTTTGTTGTGAGTGGTCAAAACGACCGTCGTTCCCATATCATTGATTTTCTTTAAAATTTGTACGATTTCATATGTGTTGACTGGGTCAAGATTTCCAGTTGGTTCGTCGGCGATGATGAGATCCGGGTGATTCACGATAGCTCTCGCGATGGCAACACGCTGGAGCTCCCCTCCGGAAAGCTGGCGCGGGAAATTCCACATTTTTTGAGAAAGGTCGACAAGTTCGAGCACATGCGGCACATCGGAAGCGATTTCCTCGTCTGTTTTGCCAGCGACTTCCATTGCAAATGCCACGTTTTCGTATGCGGTCTTGTTTGGAAGAAGGCGGAAGTCTTGAAAGATGATACCGATACGACGACGAAGCTTTGGCATGTCATGCGCTTTCACTTTTTGGATATCAACGGAGTCAAAAGATACACTACCGTCCGTGGCAGAATCCTCTCCCAATAAAAGTTTTACTAAAGTGGTCTTTCCTGCGCCTGAGTGTCCGACAATAGACACGAATTCTCCCTGCTTTACAGAGAGGGTTACACCATTTAGAGCGGTAGTCCCGTCCGAATAAGATTTTGAAACATTGTCGAAGTAAATCATTAGTGCATTATATCAAAAAAACTCTTTCTTGGAAAATCAAATAAACTCGAGCGAGATGAATTAAGAAATCTGAGCAATATCGGGATACTGTAAAGATTTTTTAAAAAATCGTAGCCGAGTTTCTTTGGTTTTACAGAATAGGTTTTTGTGAGATTATGCCAAGTATATTATAATTCTCGTTCTGCTTCAATGAACTCCATTATTTCACCATCCTCGAGTACGGCATCCACGTTTGAAGTCTCTACATTTGTGCGGTGATCCTTTACCATTTTATATGGATGGACGACATAAGAACGAATCTGATTTCCCCACTCTATCTCGGTGGTCTTCGAAATATACATTCCGCTCTCGGCGGCTTTTCTTTCCTCGTCCTTCTTTTTAAAAAGTTTGCCTTTCAAAATTTGCACCGCTTTTTTGCGATTTTGTTCCTGTGAACGCTCGGTCTCCACATGCACCGCTACCCCCGTGGGTATATGCACCACGCGCACCGCCGTCTCGCGTTTGTTTACATTTTGACCGCCGGGGCCGGATGAACGGCTAAACTCAACTCTAATGTCGTCGGCGGGAATAACAATTTCATCATTTGCACCATCTTTGAAATCCGGAATGACCTCAACCATTGAAAATGAAGTGTGACGAAGCTTTTTTGCATTGAACGGCGAAATACGCACGAGACGATGAACGCCGGACTCGTTTTTGAGCATGCCGTATGCACCCTTGCCGTGAATCTCTATAGTGATGTTTCTGTAGCCACCGTGATCGTTTTTGTTTTCGTGCAAAAGACTTGTTTCAAAATTTTGTTTTTCAAAAAACTTCAGGTACATAGTGAGAAGCATGCTAGAAAAATCCTCCGCATCGTCACCTCCCGCTCCGGAGAAAATAGTCATTACCGCATTGCCACGGTCATACTTGCCGACACCAGCAATCTTTTCCTTGATCTCAGCTATTTCCTTGATTACCGACTGCGCGTGCGCTTTGTCAGACCAAAAATCCGTCGTTACCATCTCGGCCTCGAGCTCTGCCACTTTTGCGTGTATTTCTTCCTTTGTCATTTTTGTCAGTATAACAGAAAAGCCCACGAATTCGACGAAGTCGAATTTATACCATTTTCACTGGAGCCAGCGGTCGGGATTGAACCGACGACCCCCGCTTTACGAAAGCGGTGCTCTACCAACTGAGCTACGCTGGCATACTAGCACTATCACTACGGAGCCGATGTCCGGGAGCTCACTGCTCACTCGCAAGCTCGCTCCGCTTTAGAAACCCACGGTTTCTAACTTTTTCCTCCACGGGGAAACAAGTGTTTCCCCGACCCCCTTCCCGGTTCAATCCCGGACATCAGCTCACAAAATAAACAACTCACCATAAGTAAGTTTTTTATTTGAGCCGATGTCCGG
>JBBUDU010000006.1:0-43074 GCA_038057125.1 Patescibacteria group bacterium
ATGAAGTCCTCTTCTTTTGTATCCAAATCAACGACACCCACACCACCACGGTTTTGCTGGCGATATTCGCCCGGATTTGTGCGCTTGATGTAACCTCCCTTTGTGTACACGAGCATCGACTCTTGGTCGGGAATCATATCTTCGAGCGAAATAGAGCCAGCGGCTTGACGTACTACTTTTGTCCTTCGCGCATCACCGTATTTTTCTTTCATTTCACCAAGCTCTTTTTTTACCACCGCCAAAATTTTCTTCGGACTTGCGAGAAGGTCGCGACAATCTTTTATAAAATCTTGCTTCTCTTTGAGTTCAAGCTCAACATTTTTTCTTTCAAGTCCCGCGAGTTTCTGGAGTTTCATGTCCAAAATTGCGGATGCCTGCAAATCTGAAAATTTGAATTCCTTCATTAAGTTTGCGTGCGCCGTGGCGGTGTCTTTTGAACCGCGAATAAGCGTAATCACACGGTCGATGTGGTCGAGCGCTTTTTTGAGGCCGAGCAAAATGTGCTCACGCTCTTCCGCTTTACGAAGGTCGTATGCGGTGCGACGCTTCACCACCACCTGTCGATGCAGAATGAAATTTGAGAGAACGCCTTTGAGCGAAAGCGTTTGAGGAACACCATCAACAAGCGCAACCATGTTGTAGTGAAACGTGGACTCGAGCTCGGTGTGTTTGTATAAATAGTTCAAAACCACTTGCGGATACGCGCCATTTTTGAGGTCAATTACTACGCGAATGTCTCTTGTAGATTCATCACGAAGTCCGCGAATCCCCTCGAGTTTTTTGTCACGCACTAGGTCGGCAATTTTTACAATGAGGTTTGCTTTGTTCACGCGGAAAGGAAGCGAGGTAATAATAATCTGGCTTGCATTTTTCTCTTCAATGATTTCAGCCTCTCCGCGACAAACCACACCTCCGCGACCAGACGAGTACGCATGCTTGATATCTTTTTCGCCAAACACAACACCACCTGTCGGAAAGTCCGGGCCTTTTACAAATTTTAGAAGGTCCTCGGATGTCGCATCGGCGTCGTCAATGAGATGATGTGTTGCATCCACAAGCTCGCCCAAGTTGTGTGGAGGAAAGTTGGTCGCCATACCTACAGCGATACCGAGCGTGCCATTCAAAAGTAGGTTTGGTAGCGCGGCCGGTAGCACAACCGGTTCTTTTCGGGTTGCGTCGTAGTTGGGGCGAAAGTCCACTGTATCGCGATCGAGATCGTTTAGGAGCTCGCCGGAAATGCGTGACATCTTTGCTTCGGTATAACGCATTGCTGCAGCTGAGTCGCCGTCGACAGAGCCGAAGTTGCCCTGACCAATAACGAGAGGATATCGAAAAGAAAAATCCTGCGCCATTTTTACCATCGCCTCATACACAGAAGAATCACCGTGGGGATGATATTTACCAAGCACATCTCCGACTACTGCAGCAGACTTGCGAAAACGACCACCGGCAGTGAGTCCCATATCGCTCATCGCAAAAAGAATACGGCGGTGCACAGGTTTCAATCCATCGCGAACATCGGGAAGCGCACGCGATGTGATAACCGACATCGCATAGTCGAGGTACGAGACGCGCATTTCTTTAGAAATGTCCTGCGCTATAACATTTACTCGCTCCGTGGGAGCGAGTTCTTGAATCTCTTTTTCGTCATTTTTACGCGCCATATTTGGTTAGTTTAGCACAAAATCTCGTCCGAGAGAAGACCTATCTTGCCTTTGTTGTGGTTGCCAGAGGGTCGATTACAACCACGCCTAAAAGGTCAAAATAGTCTTTTGTGGTTGTGGCGACAGACGAGCTCGCTTTTTTCGAAGGTGATTGCGCGCCGGAAATTTTTTCATTAAACCCTGATACAAGACCGTCAAACATAGAGGTCACGCCAGTGATTGGAGAAACGGTTTTGTCACGCACCTCTTGGTCGCGAGCGCGTGCATCCCACGATGATACCCATACAAATAAAATACCGGAAAAAATCACGATTGCGGTAAAAAGAGCGATACTCTGTTTTATGTGATGAGGTTTCTCGCGTATTCTTTTGAGCATGTGATATTATGCTGCTTTCAAAACTACCACTCCCCCTTCTTTTCCATCAAGGTCTTTCTTTTTGAAAGTAAACTTGTCCATTTCCTCCGCGTTTGCGCCTGCTTCTTTTATAAATGTTTCAATACCGCCCTTTGTGTGTTCGTAGTCCATGGGTATGACAACCTTTGCATCAAGCGCAAGGGTGAGTTTGTACGCATCGGAAGACGACAGCATATCTCCTCCGCCGATGGGCGCAAAGAGAACATCAATTTCACCAAGCCCTTCTTTGACTTCGCGAGAAAGTGCGTCAGATGAAACAAGCGAGCCCAAAAAGCAGAGGTTGATACTTTCAAACATTACAGAAAATACAGTGTTAACTTTTTTCTCCCCTCTGTAAGTTGTTTCAGTCCCAAAACCTTTGATAAATATTCCACCGACTTCATATTCGCCGGGACCAGAAATGACAAATGGCGCGCGGTCGCCGTATGCGCATTGGTCTGCGCCGTTAAAATCCGGGTGGCGAAGTGACGAGAGTACAATATCAGCGCCAAAACGCGACCCTTTTTCATTTGAGTCCTTGCCGATTGGGTTGTACGCAATCGTGCGCTCGCCGAGCTGAATCTTGAAATACTGCTTTCCGTAATATGTGACAATCATAGAGGCTATTGTAGCAGGTTGGCGGGGTATTTGACAAATTCTTTATATCTGCTATACTAAAAAGAGTAGTAGTTCCGCCCCAACCCCGCCAAAACAAGGAGGATACCATGTACGCAAGAGCAGGCCCGACAGTGGCATTTTTGCAAGTAATCTCTGACATCGCGAGTGGCATCGGCGCCGGCGGCTAGCACACGCTATCTGCCAAATCCACAAAGGGGAGATTCTAACGAATCTCCCCTTTTTCTTTCCTTGCCTTTTTCCACTCTTTCTTGTATATTGGACGAGTTAACAACAAGCCGAGCTGAAGTAACCCTCCTGGACCCCGACACGACCGATACCAAGAGACCTGAGGCTCACACATCCCGCTTGTCCTACGTTTCGTAGGTTTGATGGGATTTTTTGTTTAAATATGAAAAAAGATACAGAAGAAACAACAGTAGAGGTTCCGTTGTCATTTATGGCGACACTTATGGCGGACGTAAAAAATCTGCCTGAGACCGATTCCCTCGTAGAGGGTCCGGTAATTAGCGTTGCAAAATCGTGCGTATATGTAGACCTTGGACCCATCGGTACAGGTATTATATACGGACGAGAATTCATCAATGCGCGCGATGTCATCAAGAAGTTGAACATCGGCGACACAATTACCGCAAAGGTTGTCGACACAAATAATGAGGACGGCTACATTGAACTTTCACTAAAAGAAGCGCGTCAGGCTATTATTTGGAGCGAAGCTGAAGAAGCTATTAAATCAAAGAAATCTCTTGAGCTTCCTATCAAGGACGCAAACAAGGGCGGACTCATTATCGAGTGGCAAGGCATTCAAGGTTTCCTTCCTGCTTCACAGCTCAGAAGTGAACACTACCCGCGTATCGATGACGGCGACAAGGATAAGATTTTGGGCGAGCTCAGAAAACTTATCGGCAAGAGGATTCTCGTCACCATCATTGGCGCATCTCCAAAGGAAGGCAAGCTTATTTTCTCGGAGAAAGAACAGGGTGTAAAAGAGAAGCGTGAAATTTCGGGCAAGTACTCAGACGGCGACGAGCTCGATGGTAGTATTTCCGGTATCGTAGACTTTGGCGTCTTTGTAAAGCTTGAGGACGGAATAGAAGGCCTGGTGCATATTTCAGAAATAGGCTGGGGACTCGTAGATGATCCAAGAAAAATTTTTAAGCTCGGCGAGAAAGTCCGCGTGAAGGTTATTGAAATCAAAGACGGAAAGATTTCGCTTTCACTCAAGGCGCTCAAAGAGAACCCTTGGAAAGACGCGGAAAAACGCTACAAAAAGGGTGACACTGTTACCGGTATTGTTATCAAGTTCAACAACTACGGCGCGCTTGTTTCGCTCGAAGAAGGCGTTGCGGGGCTCGTACATATATCTGAATTTGGCACAGAAGAAGATCTCAGAAAGAAACTCGAGCTTGGAAAGACCTACACGTTTACTATCACTCTCTTTGATGCAAAGGATCAGAAAATGACTCTCTCGCACACAGAGAAGAAGTAAAGACCGCTCGGGCGCCGTCTTGTGCGTGATACGGATATTTTCTTGCTAGAAAATTCCTCGTGCTCGCGTCGACACGCTCGCAAGTCCACGCACAAGAAGCATCCCTCGCTCTGAGGAAAACACAAAAGACTTAATCGCTACGCGACTAAGTCTTTTGTGTTTTGGGTCAATTGTTACGTGTCAACCTTTTCTTTATCTATTTCGTATCTTCTTTGCAACCCACTTAATGGCTCTGTAAAGCGCATAAAGTATGACACCGTAAAAAATAATCTGCCACTGGAAAAAATACTGAAGCACGGTAAACAAAGCAAGCATCACATATGCAAATGGTTTCTCTGTGGCGTTTGAAACACTGGCAAATACATTTCCGGATTTTTGAAGAATAGACGCACTCGTGGTAGTTGATGCTTTCAATACGGCAATATCATTTGCCTTATTTTCTTTTGCAATTTGAAATTGGTATCCTTCGCCCACGCGAAATTTCTCAAGCACATTAGCTCCGATTGAAACATTCTCTTTTATTGGCGCGGGAATATATTCTGTTGCGGTGCTTATGGCGTCTCCAGCTTTACCAAGAGCTTTATTTTTCGCGTCAGCAATCTTTTGTTCCTGTGCCTTTGACTGTGATTCAATAACTGTGGGGTCAAGATCCACCACGCGCGTGCTCTTTCCTGTTTCTATATTACCAAGCGACACAGCCTGCTTCCCATTTGGGCCATCACCGACCACATTGACCAATCGAGCGGTGATTGTGTGCGACCCTTGGCTTGCTTTCCAGTCTACCCATACATCTTGCACTCGACCGCCGGCAGATAGAGAAAACTTTGTTTTTCCGATTACAGCGCCATTGTCCAAAAACTCAACACCGCCGGCGAGGTCGTATGTGCTTCCATTAAAAATAATAGTATAAACGCGAACAGTTTCACCCGCAAAAAACGGGTCCTTTGAATACCAGATATTCGCCGGGACAAAGCCCGCGTTCTTTATCGGTAACTCGCCTGCCTGTGCAAACGACACGCCAGCGATGCTTAATAAAAAAATAATAAGTAACTTATACATGTGATTTTCAAAAGAAAAATGCCCGAGATTTTTTCGCGTGCATTTTTCTTAAAGGAGAAACCTGCCTACATTCCTGCTCCTGCAGAACAAGTCCTGCAGTCCTTTTTGTGCGTTACGGCAATATATATTGTCGAGAGCCCAACAAGGATATACACCACCTGTTCAACTGCAGAAAATTCCCTGAGTAGCATGGATACGAGATTAAAGTTTGGATTAATCCCAATAAGACCCCAGTTCACGCCGCCAACTATAACAATCATAAACGCAATTGCATGTAGTGCTTTCATAATTTAAAATAACAAAAAATAATTTGGATTCATCGACCTTTAACTACCGACCAGAATGTCGCCATCCTGTTACCATATATTGTACTATTATCGAAATCGCTTGGGAAGCGGGAAACAGCCGTTAGTCGTTTTCGTCCGCTTTTGGGGCATCGTCTGACTGCGGAGAATTCGGTGTTCTGTCTGATTTATCCAACGTTCTATGGATTTCCTCCTTACGCTCGCGACTCCGTTTATAAAAAGATTTATTGTGATTTCCACTGGATGTTTTTTCTCGCGAAGAGTTATCCTCAATAACGACGTCTTTTTCCAAAGAATCGTGTTTTCGTTCTGAGTCTTTTCGGTATTTATTCTTAAGTTCTTTTTGTTTTTGCTCCGCTTTTCCACGCGCGCCGCGAATATTTTCGCGGACATTATCAATAGATGCGCTATTTACTTCAATGTCCGGTGATATAGATTTCTCTACTGTGGTTGTCGCAAGGTCTGCAAAAGAGGCGTCCGAAACAGATACTCTCTTTTTGGAACTTTTTTTGTCAAAAGCCGTTTCGCGTTTGCGAAGCATATCCGCAAGTTTCTCGGCTGTCCTCTCGGCATCTTCGCCATCATTCTCTTTTTCAAAATTTGCGATGCGCTCTTCCACTTTATTAGTGGACGCATTAAAATTTTCTTCTGCGGCGATTTTTACCTCCTGAGAAACATCTGGGGTAAGCGCCAGTTTCTCCACTTCTTCGAGGCGTCGTTCCGCTTTGCGCACATCCCAATCTGCTTTTGCTTTTGGTGTTACCGCTACAACACCACGCACCTGTTCGTTTATATGAATTTTAACCGGATAAAACACATCTCCCGGGACAGTCTTTTCTGCGGCAAAGGACACAGACCCGCCCAGCAAAAGTCCGATTATTACTAAAATTGAAATGCCTTTTTTGTTTCTAAAATTATTTACTGAAAACGGCGATGGAGCAGATTGAGCAAAAATAGATGGGTTTGATTTCACATGACGAAGAAGCGCGGTCTTTATTTCCGCTTTTTCCGCGAGAGACAAGTGTGTATGTTTTGCTCCGTTCTTTAATTGTTTAATGATGTGTTCCATGGTTCTTTGAAAGTATCTGCATCCTCTCGATTGCCCGATGAATGCGCACGGAGATGACATTTTCTGATTCGTGAGTGAGGCGAGCTATATCTTTTACAGAGAGTCCGTCGATGTGTCGCATCACGAGCGCTTCCCGATATTTATCAGGGAGGCATTCAAGCAAGGATTGCGCCCTTGCGTACTCATCCTTGTTTTCAATATCGTGTCTTGGCTCAAAACCAATATCAAAACCTTCTTCGTCACGCATGCGGTCGAGTGAATCATCTTTCTTTTTTCGATACTCGTCAATGACAAGGTTGTTCGCGATGCGGTACAAAAATGCGCGCATATTATCAATCTCTTTCCCTTGTGACATGTAGTCCCAAACGCGGACAAAAGTTCCTTGCGCTATATCTTTTGCTTTTTCGCGGTCTGATACACGAAAAACGCAGTGCCGAAAGATTGCATCGGCAAACTGGTCATACGCTTTAATGAATTCTTGTTCAGTTGCATTGGGCTTCATGCCTACAAATATTAAGACGGTTTTAGTGTGCCGTTCTTACAGAGATAATAACACGAGTGAGAAAAATAGCCCCGCCCACTTCGAGTGGGCTGGGCTATTTTTACTCGCCTATCCTACGAAGGTAAGCGCCTTTCCTTTCTGCCCTGCGCGGCCAGTACGGCCGATGCGGTGCACATAGTCGTCATAGGTTTCAGGGATATCGTAGTTGATAACGTGAGATACGCCGGCAATATCGAGACCGCGGGCGGCAACGTCTGTTGCTACGAGAATCTGCGCCATCCCCTTTTTGAAAGTATCGAGTGCGCGCTGACGCTGACCTTGATTTTTATCTCCGTGAATAGACTGCGCCTTGAAACCCTTTTTTGTGAGAGCAACTGCGAGTTTTTCTACTCCGTGCTTTGTGCGACCGAAAATTAAAACTTTTTTAAATTCAGGGTTAATCAAAAGATCATGAAGAACTTCGAGCTTGTCCTCGCCTGCTTTAATGCGTACAACATCTTGCTCGACGTTTTTTGCAGTGTCTTGCGTCTTTACGGAAATCATCACAGGATCCTTGAGAAAATCTTTAATGAGTACGGCAATTTCCGGCGAGAGTGTCGCGGAAAAGAAAAGAGTATGGCGATCCTTTGACATAAGGTTCATCATATATCGCATGTCGTGAATGAATCCCATGTCGAGCATCCGGTCAGCTTCGTCTAGGACGGCAGACTTAAACTCTGCGAGGTTGATATGTCTGCGTTCTATTAGATCCTTGATACGACCGGGAGTCCCGATAATAAAATTGTTTTGATAACGAAGATCGGAAATCTGGCGTCCGATGGGCGCGCCTCCAACACAGCATACTGAAAAAATCCTGAGGCCTTTTGCAAAGCCCTTGAGCTCCTGTTCAATCTGTTGAGCAAGTTCACGCGTTGGCGCAAGGACAATCACTTTCTCTCTAGGATTTGCGAGAACCTTGTTGATAAGTGGGACTAGAAATGCAGCTGTTTTGCCGGTGCCAGTGTTTGCAATACCTACCACGTCCTGCCCGTGCAAAATGTGCGGGATAACACGATCCTGAATCGGTGTTGGCATATTGTAGCCTTTCGCTAAAATATTCGCCTTCAACCGTTCATCAATCATGAAATCTTTGAACAAGTGTTCAGGTGTAAAAACCACCGCCTCCTCGGTAATAACCGTCTTGTTGATAAACTTAGAAATGTCGATGTGCTGGCCTTTCCTTGCGCCACGCTTGCCTCCACGGGAAGAATGCCCACCACCAAAACCACGGCTTGGGCTGTGTGAGCCACCGCGTCTGGAGTGCTTGCTCGCAGTGCCTCCAGTATGAGAGCGCGAAAATCGACTTGAGCCTCCGCTTCTACTAAATGTTTTTTTATGTTCCATATATTATTCTAAAGAGCTTGTGTAAACAAGCTCGAATTATTCTTCATTACCCCGTCTCCAAAAAATCAGTTCCGATAATAGCCAAAAACTTTGGGCTATGACTTTGAGAAAAATTCTCGTCATATACCTATATGCTTCGTATTTTTCTCCTCGTCTCGCCACAAATTTTTTGCTTCTATCGGAAGCATTTTGTGGAAACGGGGTCAAATTCTCGGAAAGCCCTTGAACGCGATGAAGAATGTTTTTAGAACAACCTTCCTTATGGGACAAAAACTCGTGAGATGAAGTTAAGACAAGTATATACTATTTAAGCTTTGTCGTCAAGTCCCACACTTTTTATGCACAAAAAAGCCCGATGTTGAGTCGAGCTTTAATCTTTCTTGATGAGTAAAATTATTGGATCTTTTATTACTAAATCTTCCTTCAATTCATCCAAGCATCTATCTATGTTGATTAGATAACTTGAGGTAGAGTTGATGCCATTCTTTGCATAAAACTGCGCCCACATCAATCTTTTAAGACGGAACATTGCGTCAATAGCCTTTTTTGCTTTTCTTCGCTGTCCGTCGACAATCCACAGGAGCTGACGCAGGCTTTGGCGACATTCCATGGGGGCCTGCAAAATAACTTTTTCAATCTCTATTCTGCGTTTTTCTTCAAATAGCGTTGGGTCAGATTCTGCAAGATTGGACCAATATTCAAAAAACTCATACGAGGTAGCACGACCGCTGTCATTGCTATCAGTATCCATGATTCTCTCCTTAAATGTTCAACCTATTGAAAGAGTACAAAATACCGCCGAATTTGTCAAAAACAAAAAACCCGACACTTTGTCGGGTTTTCAATCTTTTTTAAATGGTAAAATTACAGCATTCTTAGTTGCCGTGCCTGACCCCAACTTATTTACGCATTTACCTAGCACGGCAGAATCAAAAGAACATAAGAGAGCGACAAATCCATTTTTCCCATAAAAATGCACCCACATCATTTTGTTTAGACGAACCATTGCATCAATTGGGTTCTTTGCCTTATTTCTTTCTCCGTCAATAACCCATTGAAGCTGACGCAATCCCCGCTGATGCTCTGGTGGAGCTTTTGAAATAACTTTTTCAATCTCCGCTTTCCTCTCTGACTCGAAGAGGTCTGGGTCGGATTTTGCAAGATTAAACCAGTACTCAAAAAACTTTCTCTGATCAGCAAAATTACTGTCATTGCCGGTTAAACTCATGATACTCTCCTTAAAGAAGGTACTGTAATAATACTACGCAAAAAGTGTCGCTAACACAAGCGAGTAGTCTTTACTTTTCCAAGTCCAGCACCTCATCAATGCGAATTTGGTGCACGAATTCTGGTACATGAGAAACAAGAATCATCGCACCTTCGTATTGGTCGAGTGCTTTTGCGATGACGGGCAAATGGCGGAAGTTGATGTGGTTTGTGGGTTCATCGAGAATGAGGAGGCCAGGGCGCTCGAGCACAAGCTGAGCAAATGCCACGAGCCCCTTTTGCCCTTCTGAGAGACTGCCGATTTTTGTGTAGATAACATCCGAGGTAATGAGGAAACTTGCAGCCACTGCGCGCATACGCTCTTCGTCGAGCTTGCCATCTACAGACTCTGCCGCGCGTGCAAGCGACTGATACACAGTGTCGTTGAAATCGAGAGTGGAAAAATCCTGACGATAATACCCAATGCGCACTCCATCGGCAACTTTCGTCCCTTTTGCTTTGCCTGTTGCTAGGGCTTCAAGTAGTGTTGATTTTCCAATACCGTTTGGGCCTTTCAGAAGTAAGTGAAACTTTTTCTTGAGCGAAATCTTTGCGGCGCGCGCGACCGGCTTGTGGTTTTTTAAAACGGTAAACGATGAAATATGAAGAAGCTCCCCCGTAAGCTCGGGCTGTGCGGGAATGGTAAATGAGCGGATGGTCTTGTCCTCTTTGCGAATATCTACTTTTGCCTCTTCCATTTCTTCAGCCTTTTCACGCATGCGTTTTGCTACCATACGCATCTGACCTCCCTTCATGGCAAAGAAGTTCGCTTTGTCTTTGTTTGCTTGAATTTCTTTTGCGAGCTGAGCATTCTTCATATTTTCTTTTTCAATCTGCGCGGTAATCTGACGCACTACTGCGAAATAGTCGCCAACATAGTTTTCAATCTTGCGCGTGTAAATATTTAAATAAAGCACGCCTTCGGTAAACGAGTTCAAAAATTCCGCGTCGTGCGAAATAACAATACAAGTCTTTTCGTAATTCTTGAGGAAATCCGTGAGGTGGGCTATGCCTGCCTTGTCGAGATTGTTGGTCGGCTCGTCGAGTAGTAGGACATCTGGGTCCTGAATGAGCGCCGAGGCTAGGAGTAGCCGAGCCTGCTGACCACCGGAAAAGGATTTGATGATGCGCTCGTGCATTTTCTCATGGCCCTTCAAATTTACCACCTCAAGCACTGCATCGATTTTGGGGTCGAGGTCGTAGATTTTTTTTGCAAAACATTTTTCAAAAAATTCCCGCACCGTGAGTTCGAGCTCTCCACGCGGAACTACCTGCTTTGAAATAGCGATGGACACACCTTTCCCTATATAAACATTGCCGTCCTCAGGCTTCAACACACCCGTAATCATTCCAAAGATAGTTGATTTGCCGGCACCGTTTTGCCCCATGAGGGTTAGCTTTGCTCCGCGACGCACGGTAAAAGACACATCATCCAAGATGGGTTTATTGTGCCCGTATTCAAACGATACATTTTCAAATCGCAGGATAACTTCTCCTTGTGCCATATATAAGAGTCTGTTAAAAGTTTAAACACCAGATAATTAATAGATTAATTGCCTACAGGCAATCTGGTTTGCTTCCTAAAAGGCACAAATTTCTGTCCAAAATTATTCATCAATTGTCGCTGTATTATCATACAGCTCCTCACTCTTCATAATTTTTGCCTAGAAATCTATGTCTTTTAGTTTGCATTAAACTTTTAGCAGCCTCTCACACCATACCTCATTTTTGTCAAAAGGCCAAGCGCTATATATAGAAACCTCACTATACACGTATAAAATACTATAGTATTTTATACGTGTATAGTGAGGTTTCTATAAAAAAAGCTATGCCGCGAGCCAGCCTCCGTCTACGTAGAGTGTTGCGCCGGTGATGTAGCTTGCTTCGTCCGAGGAAAGAAAGACCACTGCCGAAGAAATTTCTTCTGGGCGACCCATACGCTTTAGTGGCACACCGGCGAGCATTGCAGTCATCGCCTCTTTTGGAATATTTGCCGCGCTTACCATTGGAGTATCAATTGCTCCGGGCCCGATTGCATTTACATTGATGCCCAGAGGCGCAAGCTCTACTGCGAGAGTTTCTGTCATGCCAATGATGCCACCCTTTGACGCGGTGTAGTGCGCGCCTCCTGCAATGCCCACACCCACACCGCCCGATGCGATAGACGCGATGTTCACAATGCGCCCGTATTTATTTTTCGCCATCTCTTTTGCGGCGCGCTGGGCACAGAAGAAATATCCTTTCAAATTAATATCAATAGTTCTGTCCCAATCCTCTTCAGTCATTTCAAGAAATGGTTTCGGAGCAAAAATACCGGCATTATTTACGAGAATGTCCAAGCGTCCGTATTTCGAAATCACTTGGTCAAACACATTGTCCACATCCGCCTTGCTTGAAACATCCATCTTGAAACAAATCACATCGCCACCAGCCAAACGCACTTCGTCCGCCACGAGCTCGCACTCTGCGAGGTCAATATCCGTAATCACAACCTTCGCCCCCTGCCCCGCAAGCGCCAGCGCATGTGAACGCCCCATCCCACGACGAGCTCCCGTAACCAAGGCAACTTTCCCTTGTAGGTTGAACATAGTGTATTTGAATTAATACCCGCTGATATATAATAGTATACTCCGTTTTAGTTACAAAAAATAGCCGTCACCTCCTCCACAATAGTGTGCTATAGCACACTATTGTTATGAAGGTAAAAAAGAAATTACGCCACACAATTTATGAAAAAATGGTGGCTGACCCCATTTCTTTTGGAATTATTATTTTCTTTATCATTTTTTATAAGGCTTTTGGTTTTGAATGCAGGACGAGGCGAGCGCGAGGATTTCGACCAAGGTGTACGTGCAGTACTCCGCGGAAGAAATCCGAGCGGGCAACGACGTAATGCGTCAAAACCAGAAGCCGACTACCATTCGAGGGCGCCGCCGGTCTTATATTCTGTGACGCGTGTCTCAAAGAAGTTCTTCTCCTTGCTCAAATCTATCGCCTCGCTCATCCACGGGAATGGGTTTTCTACGCCATACTGGACTGGCAGACCAACGGACTCCAAACGGCGGTCGGCGATGTGCTCGATGTACTGTTTGAAACCATCGGCGTTCATGCCGAAAATTCCACGCGGGAAAACCTGTGTCGCAAATGTATATTCAAGCACCACTGCTTTTTTTACAAGCTCGACAAGCCTTTGCTGAAACTCCTTTGTCCAAAGCTCGGGCTGTTCCTCTTTAATGGTGTTTATCATATTGATGCCAAAGTTTAAATGCTGAGACTCATCGCGCATAATGTATTGAATCTGCTCTGCGGAGCCCGTGAGTTTGTTTTGACGCTGGAAACCAAACATTACCGCGAATGAAGAATAAAAGAAGATGCCTTCCATAATGAGCGAAAAAACAACGAGATTTTCCAAAAATTTCTGGTCATTTTCAAAAGTACCTGTTTTGAAATTATCATCAAAAATACCATCATTGAATCCGAGTATGAAGCTGTCTTTGTTGTAGATGGCGTCTACTTCACGATACATATTGAAAATCTTGCTCTCGTCCATACCGAGACTTTCTACAATATACTGATATGCGTGGGTGTGGATTGCCTCCTCAAAACCCTGACGAAGAAGGTACATACGACATTCGGGCGAGGTGATGTGCTTATAGAAAGCAAGGACGACATTGTTTGCCGCAATGGAGTCTGCTGTCGTGAAAAAGCCGAGGACTGTTTCAAATGCCTGCCTTTCGTCTGGAGTCAAAGCGTCCTTTGAGCGCCACTGCTCAATATCCCTCTGCATGCTTATCTCCGTCGGGAGCCAATGGTTGGAGTTGCCTATGGTGTAGGCATCCCACGCAAAAGTGTGCTTCATTGGGTAAAGCTGCATAACGTCCGCATCTTTGCCATTGATGATACGGCGATTATTAACATTTACCGGCTTGTCCCCTCTTGCAATTGGCATAGTTGATTTTATTTGAGCGAAGCGAGTTAGAAAATCATACATCCAGCACTTATTTTTGAGGAGCCCCTCAAAAATAAGTGCTGGATAATAAAATTATAGTCGCGTTGCTCCTTAATTTATAATTACCCCTGACACGATTCACAAATACCCACTTCCTCGCCAGCCGCTACGCGCGCCATAAACTCTGCGTCAGAAATTGTTGGAACTTCTGATGAAGTCATTGTTGGGACATGAGCAGGAGCTGACAGAGTTTCTTTTATCGCTACAACTGCCGCGACCGCGCCCTCTGCCTTTGTACTGAAATCGCGTTTGTGCGTGGAGCCAAACTCTGCGACAGACACGGTGGATTTTTCGACCTGCGATGCACCAAGCGAGCGAAGGTAGTATGTGGTCTTGAGCCCCATCTCCCACGCGTGGAAATACACTTCCGAAAGTTCTCGACCTGATGTGCCACGGAAAAAAATGTTGAGCGACTGCGACTGATCAATCCACTTTGCACGGCGCGCTGCGGCGTCTATCAGCCAGCGGGAATCAATTTCAAACACTTCTTTATATTTCCTGCGAATTTCTTTGGGAATTTCTTTGATGTTTTGCACACTGCCGTCGTAATATTTAATTTTGTTTAATGTGTCTTTGTTCCAGAGCTCAAGCTTCTTCAAATCTTCAACGAGATATTTGTTGACCACGACGAAGTCACCTTCTTTGTTGGACTTCACATAAATGTTTTTGTAGATAGGCTCTACGCACGGGATACAGCCGACGAGATTTGCGGTGCTTGCTGTTGGCGCGATAGCCATGGTGTTGGAATTGCGCATACCGTACTTCTTTACACTCTCGCGTACAAGCGCCCAGTCCAAAACCCCACCACGCTCTACGAGAATCTTCTCTCCGCGTTCTTTCTCAAGAAGGTCTACTGTATCTTGTGGCAAAAGTCCGCGATCCCACTTTGAACCTTTGTAGCTGGAGTACACGCCACGCTCCTTTGCAAGCTCGGATGATGCGAGGATAGTATAGTACGCCACAACTTCCATGCTTTCGTCGGCAAACTTCACCGCTTCCTCTGAGTCGAAATCGATGCCGAGCATATAGAGCGCATCGTGGTAACCGCGAACACCGAGCCCAACGGGGCGATGAAGGGTACTTCCTCTTCGCGCGTCTTCTGTAGGATAGAAATTGATATCAATAACATTGTCCAACATTCGGATAGCGGTCTTCGTCACGCTTTTTACAAGCTCTCGGTCAAACTTGCCGTTTTTTACAAACTTTGCAAAGTTGAGAGAGCCGAGCGTACACACTGCGGTTTCGTCTGCGGAAGTATTGAGCGTAATCTCGGTGCATAGGTTGGAGCTGTGTACTGTGCCCACATGATCTTGTGGAGAGCGTACATTGCAGGGGTCTTTAAATGTAATCCAAGGGTGTCCTGTTTCAAAAAGCATAGAAATCATCTTTTTCCAGAGGTCATTTGCGGGAATGCGCTTCCAAAGCTTTATTTCACCACGGTCTGCCATTGCCTCATACTCCTTATAGCGTTTTTCAAACTTTGCGCCGTAGATTTCGTGCAAATCGGGCGTTTCATCGGGAGAAAAGAGTGTCCACTCCCCACCATCGCGCACACGCTTCATAAATAGGTCGGGGACCCAGTTTGCGGTGTTTACATCGTGGGTACGACGGCGTTCGTCGCCGGTGTTCTTGCGGAGCTCCAAAAAATCCTCAATGTCCAAGTGCCATGTTTCCAAGTACACGCATCCAGCACCACGGCGCTTGCCGGAGCGATTGATAGCGATGTTTATGTCATTTGCAATCTTTAGAAACGGCACAACCCCCTGACTTCCAACTCCAGTACCACCAATGTATGCGCCCGTAGCGCGTAGTGGTGTCCAGCTGGTGCCTGTACCACCCGACCACTTAAGATACTGCGCATTGTCACCAAACGTTTTGAAAATTGTATCAAGGGAATCTGGAACAACATTCAAGAAGCAGTTTGCAAGCTGAGCTTTTTTTGCGCCCGCCTGAAAGAGGGTGCGCCCGCCCGGTGTGTAGTAAAACTTCGAAAGCACATCATAAAACTCGAGAGCCACGCGTTCGCGGTCTTCTTTCTTTTCTGATATGGCAGTACCCATTGCGATACGCATCCAAAACATTTGCGGTGTCTCAACTGGCTTCTTTGTCTTTGGATTTTCTTGGAAGTAGCGAGAAGAGAGGATCTCGAGTCCCATATATTCAAATAGCTCATCATTTGCGATTTCAAATTTTTGAGCAAGCTTGTCCAAATCAAAATCTAACATGCGCGGGTCCAAAGAGCCTTCTTTAACTGCGTGCTTGATATTTTCTGGAAATGTTTTTGCGTGCGCGGAAAGTAAATCCTTAGGATTAAAATTACTTCCGAAAACATCGCTGTAAAGTTTTTGAAGAAGGAGGCGCGCTGCAACTTTTGAATATGCGGGGTCGAGCTCGATCATGGAGCGCACGACCATGATGATTGCTTTTGTTATCTCTGTCGTCGTAATATTTTCATACACATTGAGCTTGAGCTGAGTAAGAACTGCCTCGACATCAATATCTCTCTCGTATCCGTGCATCGCGCGCGCGAGAGTTTTTTTGATTTTTGTCTCAGAAAAATGTTCTTGAGAGCCTCCACGCTTGGTGATTGAGAGTTTTTTCTCTTCGATTTTATCAATAATCTCTTCTTGTTTCTTTTCGCGAATCTTTTCGTGCTCGTAACGGTAAATAATGTACGCTTTTGCCACTTCGTGATAGCCCTCGTTCATAATGACGAGCTCAACAATGTCCTGAATCTTTTCAACCGACGGAATTTGTCCGTATCCACCATCTACCACCTCTCTTAAAATCACTTTGGTCATGTCCAAAAGCTTTTCTGTTGTAATAGGAGCATTACATGCGACGAAAGCTTTACTAACTGCGCTCGTAATCTTCTCTGGAGAGAAATCTACGATGATGCCGTTTCGTTTTTTGACCTGATTCATAGTGCAGAGATAGTGTTAATGGTGATTAAAAATGTGCTCACATTTTTTGTAAGCCTTATTCACAGACAATGGCGCGACAATTACTCTAACTCACTTATTTTAGCATAATTTAAAAACAGAAAGGAAGTGGAAATATGCAAATTTTACATAACAGCACACACAAAAAATAATGTCTAAAATGTTGCAAAAAAATGCTGAAAATCAAGCATGTTGGCGCAAGGAAACCCACTTAGCAAGTTTTTTCTTGTTCATAAAGTGCCCTAAAGATAAAGTGACATGCATAAAAAATGCCGCGACTTGCAAAAGCAAGTCGCGGCAACAAGACAAATAATCCTACGAAATTAACTCTGGCTTTACCTTTTGTCTTTCCGTATGCCCACAGCGACATACCCAGAAAAAAGTCCGATATGTATGTTTATAATCGCTTGGTCCATAGCCACGGGAATCAAACGATTGTTCTTTCATCTGTTTCCTGCATCTATGGCACACTTTTCGCATAGACAGTGAAGAGAGTGTCGCAAAAAAAGCATAGATTACTACGAAACTTACAACGATAATGAACATACCTCCGAACCATACAGAAGAAAAGCTACAATTCGAGGAACCAACATCAAGTAATTCACACATCTCTGGATTCATAAAACCTCCTTAACTTTTATGGTTGAATATGGAAATGAACAATACCTACAAAAACTCTTTTCCAATTCAACCATAATGAAATATGTCTGTCAACTTTTTTTACTCCACATTAAACGCGAACATCATCCCAGCTTCTATGTGCTCGAGAATGTGGCAGTGCGCCATCCATGTTCCAGGGTTGGAAGCGTCGAGAATAATATCCACGTACTCCCCTGCTGGAACGAGCAAAGTGTCTTTCCATACGAGATTTGTTTGTGATACGCCATTTTTGTTTGTCACCAAGAAACGTTGTCCGTGAAAATGTATCGGGTGCTGCATCGGGTGCATAGATGAAGCGTCGTTCGTGATGCGAATTTTTACTGGACCGCGTTTAAACGACCAATCAATATCCATATTCTTTTTGCCGGTGTCTTCATCAGTAATATTCCATTTCACCATTCTCGTATCAGACATCATGTTCTTTGCTGACATGTCGGTGTCCTCCCATTCAATACCGCCTTTTGGAATACCGGCGTTCATGCTCATATTGCCTGCCATCATTGTTCCACCAGGCATCATATGACCTACCGTAGTACCTGAACCGCCCATCATATCAACAGAAAGTTTAATTCGCCTCTGGTGTGGGGAATTAAAACTGGTGCGAAATTGGTCAATACTTTTAATAACTTCGGGATGAGCACGAAGCGTAGAAAAAGATCTTCCTATCTCGGAAACTACTTGTTCACCTGAGACAACAATCTTACCGAGTGTATATGTTTTATCCGGTGTTTTGTTCTGAAGCACGTATTCGCCTGCGGTACCAAAAAGCACTTCAACTATCGCACGCTCGGACGGATTTATCATCACCGCATCCACCCACGAGTCTCGTTCATACAGACCGCTATCTCCACCAACAAGTTTTAGCTTCGCATTCTTAATCGCAATATTGAACGGGCGCGTATTAGCGCTGTTCGTAAAGTAGAAACGAACGACTTCTCCTCTTTTAACATTAAGCGAGTAATCAGTTTCGCCATTCACAAACATTGTATTTCCATAGCGACCCATGAGCGTGCGGTCTGCTCCGTCTTTTTTGAAGGGCGCGATTTTGCCGTTTGTAAGCAGGATATCATCAACAAAAATCGGCACCTCTCGGTCAACCAAGTTCCACGACGAGCCGGCTTTTGGTGTCACGAGAAAATTACCATAGAGTCCCATCTCAATAGCGTAGTCATCGCGGACGTGCGGATGATACCAATAGGCACCCGCATCGGGAAATGAAAGCGTGTATGCAAACGAACCTCCAATCGGAACTATTTTTTGTGTCACATCAGGCACGCCGTCAAACTCATTTTTCATACGCACACCATGTGAGTGGAGTGTGTTTGCAATATCGGTATCATTTTTAAAATTGACAATAATGGTTGCGCCTTGCGACACTTTTATTGTTGGTCCAGGAATAGAGCCGTTGTACGCAAGCATACGGACTTCCTTGCCGTTAATATTTTTCTTCACGAAACTCGCGGTTAGGTCGATAGTGTCGCCGTCTTTGAGATCTACAACGTGCGTAGAAATAGCCAAAGGCAACGCTCGCGTGCTCGTTGAAAACTCCCTTTCGCTATTTTCTGACGACAACAGACTAAAAGAAGCAAATATAACTACGATAATGGCAACAAGGATATAATTCTTTTTCATATGTACTCCACTATACACTTAATTTTTTTCGGCGCAATAAAAGCGCGTTCAAAGCCACAATGACGGTAGACACGCTCATGAGTACCGCGGCGGCCGCGGGCTGTAAAATAACACCCTTGAAAGCAAGGGCTCCAGCCGCAAGAGGCAGGGCCACAATATTGTATCCAGTTGCCCAGAAAAGATTTTGAATCATCTTTGTGTATGTGAGTTGCGAGAGGCGAATGATTTTTGGAATATCTCGCGGGTCGTTTTTGACGAGAATGATTCCTGCCGACTCGATGGCGACATTCGTCCCTGCGCCGATGGCGATGCCGAGGTCTGCCTGCATGAGCGCGGGCGCATCATTCACCCCGTCCCCCACCATCGCAACTTTGTGACCTTTTGCTTGAAGCATTTTCACCTTCTCGGATTTCTCGCCGGGAAGCACACGCGCGAAATATTCGTCGATGTGAAGTTCTTTCGCGACCCACTTTGCAACATCAGGAGAATCACCCGTAATCATCGCCGTGCGAATACCGAGTTCAAAGAGAGACTGCACTGCTTCGCGTGATTCTTCACGAATAGTATCTGCAAGCGCAATAGCGCCTACAAGATGCCCTTTTGATGCAACAAAAACAACTGTCTTACCTTGACTCTCGAGCACACGCGTTTTTGCGAGGAACTCTTCTGGTAGAACAATCGTCACCTCATTCATAAGCGCTTCGTTCCCAACAAGCACCGTCTCCCCGCCTACATCTCCGCGCGCGCCACGGCCCGCCACACGCTCAAAACTTTTCATTGGCAAAAGGGCGACTCCGCGCTTCACTGCTTCTTTCACAATCGCTTTTGCGAGCGGATGTTCTGACCCTTGGTCAAGCCCAGCTCCTTTTTGAAGCACATCGTTTTCAGTAAATAACGATGCAGGTATAGTTGCATTAACACCAAACGCTCCAGTTGTCAGTGTTCCTGTTTTATCAAAAAGAACGATATCAATGGTGCGCGCGGACTCAAGGGTAATACGTTTTCGCACAAGAAACCCATTCTTCGCCGCCATCGTCGTGGAAATCGATGCAACTAAAGGCACAGCGAGCCCGAGCGCATGAGGACAAGCAATGACGAGTACGGCAACAAGGCGCTCGGTCGCAAACACAATGCCCGCCTCTTGAAAAATCCATATGACAAATGTTGCGGTGCCGGCCACAATCGCGACAACGGTCAAATAGAGCGCCGCGCGGTCGGAAAGGATTTGCAACCGAGATTTGCTTGCCTCCGCCTCTCTAACCAAACGCATCACACCAGAAAGAAATGTCGTCTCGCCAATCTTTTTCACTTCTATCGTGAGGCTCCCATCACCATTGATTGACCCCGCAATTACTTCGGCGCCACTTCCTTTTGAAATAAGTTTTGATTCGCCAGTAATTATTGACTCATTAATCTCCGACCGCCCTTCTACAATGACTCCATCGGCAGGAACCTTTGCGCCGGGACGCACGAGCACATGGTCGCCCACGCGGATCTCTGAAATAGGAATTGTCTGCGTAGTGCCGTCACGCATTACATCGGCGGTATCCGGCAAAAGCTTTGCGAGCTCTTTGAGAGCACCTTGCGCGCCTTTGACTGCTTTCATCTCTATCCAGTGCCCGAGAAGCATAATGGCGATTAAGGTTGAAAGTTCCCAAAATAGTGTGTGCTCCCCTCCAGTCAAAACAACAAAAACACTGAATGCGTAAGCCGCAGTAATCGCAAGAGAGATGAGCGTCATCATTCCGGGAAGTCTCGCCCAAAGCTCGCGATACGCGCCGAGTAAAAACACAGACCCTCCATAAAAAAATACAAACGAGCCAAGCGCGAGTATTACATACGGCAAACCAACAAACTGAGGCGGTTGCCACGAAAATGCGCGCGCAAAAATTTCAGAATACAAAAGAATGGGAAAGTTGAGAACGAGAACCACCCAAAACTTCTTAAGAAAATCTTCGACATGGTGCCCGGCGTGTTTATCCGGCGTGTGACTATGTTCCATATTATTATTTTGTTTTCGTTAATTACAAAACAGCGTCAATAGCTTTCTTCAATTTTGCTTCCGCCTCCACTGCAATCTTTGACAATGCGGGATTGTCGAGCATCCCCATCGCGGCAGTTGGAAGGATTGCCGAAACGAAAGTACTCCCGTCTTTTTCGTAGACAATAACATTGCACGGCATAAAAAGCCCTATTTCTTTTTCGGATTGCAATGCCTGGTAGGCAAACGGTGGGTTACAGGCTCCTAAAATCACATATTCACCATACTCAACACCAAGCTTCTTTTTGAGCGTTTCTTTCACATCAATCTCAGTCAATATGCCAAACCCCTCTTGCGCTAGTGCGGCAACTATTTTTTCTTTTGCCTCCTGAAACGAAAGTGCAACTTGCTTTGTGTAACCGTAGTTCATAATAATTATAAATTTTTGATTATTCGAAAGTGAGAATAATTTTATCTTTGTCCTTCATTTGATAATTTTCGAACTCAGTATTTTCTACACCATTGACCGTCATTCTAATATTCGCGCCGAATGACCGCATGTCCTTACCCCATATTTCAAAAAACTTTCCGAGAAAAAGATCGTCCTGTCGTACGAGTGCGGGAAACTCCATGTGTATCACGTTTGGCTCTTCGTGAGTGTGCATTGGATTATGCTTTGCACCAAGGCCAATATTTGGTGGAGCAACAATTTCCTTGCCATTAACATTAATAAAAAGCTCTGAATGCCAGTGTAGACCCTTTTTGCTTATAAAATTTGTGTCTTCAGTTGCACTACCAGCCTCTCTCTGTTGCAAAAAAACGCCGAGAGCAAGAATGATAACTACGACTGACGATGCGACAATGACTCCAATTTTTTTGTCCATAATACCAACAGTATATACCACTTACTTTCGTGCTTCAAGCGCGCGCATGAGCTCTGCGATAACATGATCATCTTTGTAGTCACTGATATCCATTCCGCGCTTCTCTCGTAAAACAGAAGCAAATACTGAAATATCCGCATCGTAAATCTCCGCAAGGTCGTGCATCTTGAGGCTTTCCGCATAATCACGAAATGTTTTTAGTTGCGCCATTATCTGTTTCAGGACCACGAGCTGAATTGGATTTTCGCCGAGCTTTCGTTTTTCCTCGCGAAGCCACTGCCCTGCAAGCTCAATCACATGCCTCCTTTCCACTCCCACAATAATATGAGGCATGCTGGAAAGCTCACCCTTAAACTGAGCATAGCCCGGGTCCATAAAATACCGCACGGTGCCAAGCTGACCTTTTTCAATTTCTCCAAAAACACGAGTCATTTTCTTTTCAACACTGTTACGCCCAAAAGTAACATCAATGCCCATGCCGACATACGGAAACGCGCGAGGAGAATCATTTAAACGCACTAGTACATCCATGCCATTTTTAATGTCATCGAATTCTGAAGTCATAATGGTGTGCGTGTTCTCACCGAGCCAGTTGCTCATCTCTGCATTTTCGTAAAATACCGCTTCAAAAACATCTGCGTATTTTTTGTGTGCCTCGTCTTCGGACCCAAACTTTGCTTTCATAGAGCGCACATATTCAAGATCTCTAGCGACAGCATCGTGCCCATAAACACTCTCAAAGACGGTAGGGTCTATCGCTTCCTCTTTTTTTACTTCGCGAGCTTTTGTCGCCGCCTCTGCTATGAGTGGGTGCAAGTACTCCGGATTCTGCAAAGAGCGTTCCGTCGCATGTTCAGGGCTTTCGAATTTCATGGGTACATTATACTGCGATTCCAAAAGCACCACAAATGTGGTGGTGTTGCCTACTTGCCGTCATTTTTAGATATATGCCCGAGAAGTGCACGAGCGAGACGGATATGAAGAAACGACACATTCGGGCCAACTTTGTTTTTAATAGGTGTCAAAAGTAAAACCTTCCCATCTTTCAAAAGCTCCTCTATTGCTTTTTCTATTTTCAAAAAATGCGGACGAGGAATTTCGTATTTCAAATATTCCATATTCACGCGTGACTCTTCTTCAATAAGTTTTTCTATATGCGAAACGATAGTTTCGGCAGTCATCTCGCGCGTCGTCGCGATATCTGCCAAACTTTTTTTGTCAGCAATAAGGAGCGCGGTTGCCTCGTGTGTCGCAAGCTTCTTTTCCTTTTGTGGCGGTTTTGAGCGTGCAAGAAATTCTTCCTGCGCCTTTGCAAGGTCTTTTTTGTCCATCTTTTTTAATTCCTCCTGCGCCTCCATAGAAACTTGCTGAAAGGTTTCATCAAGTTCGCGCACTTCGTCATGAACCCGAAGCGCTGTGTCATTCATTCCTAAAATAGTCAGGCCCTCGAGTGAGCGTACGCGAGAGAGCGCCACATATCCCATTCCCGGCTCAAATGATTTTGATAGGTCCACTTCTACCGCGTCGAGACTCATTCCTTGACTCTTGTGCACCGTAATAGCCCATGCGAGGCGGAGCGGATACTGCAAAATTTCCGCTTTCACTTTTCCGTCTTCTTCAATCTTCCACGATGCGCGCGGAATGACTATCTTTTTCCCCGTAACAGTGCGAATAACGGGATCCTCCATTTCACTGCATGACACTACCACGCCGAGCGTGCCATTCACATATCCCGCTTCAAAATTATTCTTTACGCACATCACGCGCGCGCCCGGTTTGAGACGAAGTACTTCTGGCGCGAGGCAGGATTTCTTGAGCGTAGCAGCAATCGCCTCTTTGCCGCGGCTTCCCATCATGTAACTCGTTATCTCATCTCCTTCGATTCTGTCGAGCTCTGTGTCGTTCAATACATCCACATCGGCATTGTGCGTAAAAAGTTTTGTTGAGGTGGAGAATTTTGGCGAACGCACATTATACCGAGAGCGAAGATGCCCGCGCGCTTGTGCCGAAACCTCTCCAGAACGAATTTCGTTCAATATGGAAATCGCCGCATCATCCTGTTGGCGAAATTGCTCGGATAAATAGCAAATAGTAAAACCTGCTTCACGCCACGCGTCGCTCGTGTACACAAACTGCGCGGCAGGCTCACCAAAACGCGCAATCGGCGGCAGTTGAAAAAAATCTCCACATAAAATAACTTGGATTCCACCAAACGGCTTATCACCGCGCTTCATTGTTTTGAGAACGCGATTCACAAGGTCTAGACGAAAATGATGCAGCATCGAGATTTCATCTATAATGAGTACTTTCACTTTTTCAAATCTCTTATATAGATATCCTTTCTCAAGCATCGCCTCGAGGTCGTACGGTGAGAGGTGCGCTGCTATGCCAATCCCCGCCCACGAATGAATAGTCACCCCACCCATATGTGTTGCCGCAATGCCCGTCGATGCTGTAATGCCGATGTCGATGTCGTGCTCACGCAAATACGCGATATAGCGATTTACGAGGTGTGTTTTCCCGCTTCCTGCAGGTCCGGTCACAAAAACATTGCGCCCTGTCTTTAATATTTCTAATGCTTCGTCTTGGGTCATTGTGCGCTTATTCTAGCACACAAAAAGCCCGCACAAAGTGCGGGCTTTTTGCCATAAATTCTTCCAACAAGCGTTAATTCGTAGTTACAAATGACGCACTTGATGTTGCTGTGTTACTTGCCGCATCTTTTGCCTCAAAAAGAAGATTGTATGTTGTACTTGCAACTAAACCAAACAGGTTAAATACGTGAGTGAAACCTGTCGTTGTGCTCGCAAAAAGTGTAGTTGGTGTGCTTGTACCATACCACAATTTCCCCGTTGCGAACTCATTTGTATTCCACGATACCGTTGCTGTCGTGCTTGCTACCGGAGAAATGACAATGCTCGAAATAGTCGGAGCGATTGTGTCAGCCACAGCGGGAGTTACAAAACTCTGTTGTGTAGAAGTTGAAACATTTCCTGCAATGTCAGCAGATTTTACTACATAGTAGTACGTTGTGCTTGCAGTCAAACCAGTGATGTTGAGTGAGCGAACTGTTGAAAGCGTACTTGTGCCTACGGTTGTTGCTGTGGACAAATTCACTGGTGTGCTTGTGCTAAAGTAAACATTTCCATTTGCGGGTTCATTGGTAGTCCAAGAGATCTTTGCAGATGTTGGGGCTACAAAAGAAGCGCTTATACCGGAGATGACAGGTGCAATAATATCTGGTGTTGTCGTGCCTGTCCCAAGAATATTTCTCAATCTCTTTGCAATATTGCCGGGCAATTTCACGCAATCTTCACCAAGATAATTTGAGCTGTTATTGTGCTTGTAGGCATCTACTGGAACAACATTCCATCCGGTTGCGGTCACACAGAAAAAGTAGTTTATTTTTTTTGCCTTATTTTCTTTCTTCTCCTCCTTATGCTCTCTTTTTTCTTTCTTCCGTTCTTCCTTCCATTCTTTTCTTTCTTCCTTATGTTCTTCCTTTTTTTCTTTCTTCTCGTACTTATGAACCGTCTGGGCATATTTGTGAGAATCATTCTCCCATTTTCGCTCGGACTTGTTGTCAGCGAAAGCGAGTGACGGAGTAATAATAGAAGCGAGCAAAATTATCATTAAAAGTTTTTTCATATGTAGGATGTTGTATTAAGTGAGGGAATTAGTTTAGCCCCATAAAAATACAGACGCCGTCCTACGCAAAATCTTACACGCTTAATTAATCACCTCTAAAAGAACTGTGTAGATACGATCAGCAATCATTTTATAGCCGATATTGTTGGGATGTATGATATCTGACATATATTGCGTATTTCCAAAAAGTCCGTAAAGTACATCGGGAACAAATGCTGTATTATATGTGCCCCTTAGATTTTCAAACTCCGTATCAAAACGGTCGTTAAAAAGCCCGCCTCTCACTCCGAGTAGCACCACAACCGCTCCGCGCGCCTGTATATTTTCAATAAGAACTGCGAGATTTTTATGCGTATCGGTAATCGGTATTTTTTTCAAGTGGTCATTACCGCCAAAGAGAAGCAGTACTACTTTTGGATTATAGCTGTCAAGCAAACTGATACGAGCAACTCCATCCACTGTTGTGTCACCTGCGCGACCTAAGTTGATAATCGGCTGTCCGATTTTTTTAGACAGAAGCGACACAAAATCGCCCCCGCTTGTAGAACCAACTCCCTCCACAAGGCTATCCCCAAAAGCAATGATGTCTGTACCTTTTGACGGATAGTTCGTAATCGGCGCTGTACGAGAAAAATAAAAAATGCCAAGAAAAATTACGGCGACTGAAAGAATACTAAAAATAATTATTCTATATTCCATTGTTTTATTTTTTCCACTCCTTTATTCGAGAAGCGGCGCGCTCGACTGGGTGCGCTTTGCGAATGTGGGGCTTGTTCTTTTTTGGGACCACCGCAATATGTGGCATGTCAAAAATTGTCTCTGCAATATCCCACAAATCTTCTTTAGCATTGACCCATTTTGTGCCAAAGCGCTTCATGTTTATCGGACGAGAATATCCTAGCATCGTTTTTTTGCCGTCGCCAAGAAAATACTCATGAAAATATGAAAGGGCGAGTTCGCGCGTTGTAAAGTAGACTGGGTCACGGAAACGAAGCACCGCATGATTTGTTTTACTTATCGCACCCCAATATCCATTCTTTTTATAAAGTGCAACAATGTGGTCCTCATCTCCACGCGAAACTTTAAAATTCATAATGAGCGGTTTTTCTCCGGAGAGCCAGAGAGCGGCGGCGGCAAACATCGCGCCTTCGATGCAGTGCGCTTTCTTTTCTTTTAGAACGCGCGACGGCGACATGCAAGTCTCACCATTTTTTTCGTGATTTTGCGGAAGTTTATCCAAAAAATCTTGAATCTTGTGCGGAGTATTCAAGCGGGAAAGTATTTTGCGGTCAGCAGAAGTAAGTGGCGGCATTCATTCATTTTACCACAGCAAGTCTTTTAATTTAGTCAAATTTAAGATAGGCTCTACATTATGAACAATGATCTACTCAAGCTGGCAACAAAAAATGTCGACGACATAATAAACATTGCCATAGGGCACAAGCCGTCTGAAAGAGCGCTCGTGGTATACGACATGCGTTATGAACTTACCAATATTTTGACTGAGGCGTATCGCACGGTTTTACCTAATGCGCGGTTTGTGGATTTTGATACAGTAAGCAAAGAAGAGGTCATATCCACTTTTGATGAAATGCATCCAAATGACTTGGTCGTGCTTATTCAGTCATCCAATTTTCTTTTAGATGCATTTCGTATTCGCCTCCACCTTTTTAACAAAAAATTAAAAGTTATCGAACATCTGCATTTGCATCGCAACACCGAAGACGTGTGGGATGTGTATGTAAACGCGCTTGAGTACGATATAGCGTGGTATCGCTCCATCGGGCCAAAGCTCAAGGCAAAACTTGAAGATACAAAAGAGCTTCGGATTGAGTCGGGCGATGCCGTACTCACTGTCACAGGCGGAGTTGAATCTCCAAAGCTAAACATCGGCGACTACACGGATATGGAAAATATTGGCGGAACCTTCCCTATCGGCGAAGTGTTCACGGAGGCAAAAGACTTTGCCAAAATGAACGGGTCATTTATGTGCTATGGGTACGCAGACACAGCAGCCTTCACTATCGGTATGCATAAGCCATTTCGCGTGGACGTGAAAGAGGGTTTAATCGTGAGCTGGCAAGACGACGCACCCGAATCTTTTGGGAAGATCATTGAAAAGATCGAGGAGTTTGAACGACCAATCGTTCGCGAAATTGGTTTTGGACTGAACCGCGCCATCACACGTCTGCGATATATGCAGGACATCACTGCCTTTGAGCGCATACTCGGACTACACTTTTCTCTCGGAGAAAAACACAGTGTCTATAAAAAAGAAGGCATCACAGCCCACAAGGCAAAGTTTCATGTCGATGTATTCCCCGTAGTCGACCGTGTGCTCGCCGATGGTGAAGTGATTTTTGAGAATGGGAAGTATATCGTTTAAACAAATCCTTCAACTGCGATTATAATACAAAATGCCACAAGGATTATGATTGAGTAAATAAACATATTGCGCGCCCAGAGTTTGTTGTCAGTTGCATAGAAACCTTTCACACCAAGCGCGAGCCACACAAAACCAAGCAAGGCCATTACTAAAAGATATGCATATCCTGCGTACCCAAACACAGCGAGCGAGAATGTTGCCATTACGAAAAGAGCAACGTAAATAAGCATCTGTATCTTTGTGGTAGCGATTCCTTTTTTTACTGGAAGCACTGGGATTCCAGCCTTTGCATAATCCTCGAGCCGATAGATGGCAATCGCGAAAGAATGTGGCATCTGCCATATGGCGAGAATGAAAAATAAAATAATTGCACCCGCATCAATGTTGTTGCTTACCGCCAAGTAGCCTACAACGGGCGGGACTGCTCCGGAAATACTTCCGACAATAGTGCCGTGCACTGAAGTGCGTTTGAGCCACATACTATACAAAACGACATACACAAAAAGGCCAACGACAGACACGGCAACCGTTAAAAGATTTGTATAAAAAGCTAAAATACTAAGACCTGCTATTGCGAGAATCTTGCCAAAGATAAGCGCGTTTCTTGGTGTGACAGATCCATTCACTAATGCACGATTTTTCGTGCGCTCCATCAGGCCATCAATATCGCGGTCAAAATAGTTGTTCAATACACATCCAGACGCAACAACAAGAGAAAGACCTATAAGCGTTGCAAGCAAAATAAACCAATCAATATTACCTCTTGATGCAAGCGCAAAACCCGCGGCAACGGTAATCGCATTGCCATATATAATTCCGGGCTTTGTAATCGAGTAGTAGTCTTTAATCAAATTAGCCTACTGCGGTATGTGACCTTCATTTGTCTTAGACGGAGAAGTATCGGTCATATTATAATTTAAATTATACATAATCCATAAAGATCCTATTACCAAGAAGGAGACGACAAAAATAGTAAAAGCGAATACGACCATGTTCCAAAGAGGTTTGGATTTTTTGCTTAAATGAAGAAAAAATACGACCTGCGCCAAAAGTTGGGCGACGGCAAACAAAACCACGGCCCAAATTAAACTCTGGTTGCCAAGCATATGCTTTGCCACGATGAAATACGGAATGAGCGTGAGAATAATCGACAACACAAATCCAGTAACATATGACCTCAAGGCCAAGCGACCCGCTTCGTACTGCTCATCAATTACTTTAAAATCGTTTGTCATGTTTTAAATAGCGCCAATTAGGTACACGAAAGTGAAAATAAATATCCAGACAATATACAGAAAGTGCCAAAACAAGCCCAGAGCGGCTATTTTATTTACGGTCCTTTCTGTAATACCGTGGCGAATCACCTGCGCCGTGATACTCCCCATCCAGAGTAGGCCTGCCGTAACATGAAGCCCGTGCGTCCCAACAAGTGTAAAAAATGCTGACAAGAAGCCGCTTCTCTGAAAACCTGCGCCCTCTTGAAACAATTTTGTGAACTCAAACACTTCCATCGCCAAAAACAGAACGCCCAGCAAAAATGTAATCGCAAGCCAAAAAATCACCTTGCGTTTGCAGTTTTCTTCGTTCCTATGATGATGTGCATGCAGTGACGCGAGTCCATAAGTGAAGCTACTCGCAAGCAATATGAGCGTTTCCACCAAAACAAACGGCATACTAAACAAGTCACCGGCAGACGGTCCACCAAAAGTATTGTTTTGAAGCACCGCGTATGTCGCAAAAATGCTTGCAAACAAAAGAGCGTCGCTCATAATGTACGCCCAAAATCCAAAAAGGTTTCTGGCTCCGGCATTATGATGAATTAAAGTTTCTTTGGTCATGTTATTTTGTTCGCGCTTTTTCTATTTTCGCAACTTTCGCCGCCGGCACATAGTAGTCGGTATCGTAATCAAACGAACGAATAATTACCAATGCGACAATGCCAAATATTCCCATTGCCGCAAGCCACCAAATATGCCAAATTAAACTGAAACCCAAAAGGAAACCTGCGCACGCAATATAAAGTCCCATCGCGGTGTTTCTCGGCATATGAATATCTTCATAGCTCGGCTTCTCTTGTGGCACTCCAACCCCGTGCTTCATGTCCCAAAACGGGTGGCGTCCGTGGACTGTGGGGATAATTGCGAAATTGTAAAACGGCGGAGGCGATGATGTCGACCATTCCAATGTCCTGCCGTTCCACGGATCACCAGTCACATCTAAATTCTTTTTGCGGTCCCTGATACTTATGATAAATTGCAAAATTTGAAGCACAACACCGATGCCGATGATTGCCACTCCCGCCATAGAGACATACAAAAGTGGTTCCCATCCGGTACCTGCATCAATGTGGCTCAGGCGGCGCGTCATCCCCATAAGACCAAGGATATAAAGCGGAACAAAAGCAACAAAGAAACCGACAATCCAATGCCAGAAGGCGGCTTTGCCCAAGCGTTCATTAAGCTTGAAGCCGAAAATTTTTGGAAACCAGTATGTAATACCCGCAAAATACCCAAATACCACGCCGCCGATAATAGTATTATGAAAATGCGCTATCAAAAATAAACTATTGTGAAGCTGGAAGTCGGCTACCGGTACCGAAAGGAGGACGCCTGTCATTCCACCAATAGTAAAAGTAAAAATGAAACCGATAGTCCAAAGCATTGGCGAAGCAAAAATGATGCGCCCGCGGAACATTGTGAAAAGCCAGTTGAATACTTTTACACCTGTGGGGATGGCAATAATCATCGTCATAATGCCAAAGAAAGCATTTACATTCGCGCCGGCTCCCATCGTAAAAAAATGATGCGCCCAAACCAGAAATGAGAAGAATGTTATGGCGACAGTCGCCCATATCATTGTGGTATATCCAAAAAGTTTCTTCTGCGAAAAAGCGGAGACCACTTCAGAAAAAATGCCGAATGCAGGAAGAACGAGAACATACACTTCTGGATGACCCCACGCCCAAATAAGGTTCACATACATCATCGCATTACCGCCGAAATCCGATGTGAAGAAATGCATGCCAAGAAGTCGGTCGAGGGATAGCATGCCGAGCGTTGCGGTGAGGATTGGGAAAATAATAATAACAAGCGCCACAGAAGAAAAAGCTGTCCATACAAACACGGGCATTCTCATTAGCGTCATCCCCGGACAGCGCATCATAAGAATAGTCACAAAAAAGTTGATGCCCGAAATCAAGCTCCCAACTCCGGCAATCTGCAAAGCCCAAATATAATAGTCCACCCCCACACCGGGGCTATACACTATCCCAGAAAGCGGCGGGTACGCGAGCCATCCTGTTGCCGCAAATTCACCCACGACGAGAGAAAGGTTCACGAGTACGGCTCCCGCGACGGTGAGCCAGAGGCTCATAGAATTGAGAAATGGATACGCAACATCGCGCGCTCCTATTTGGAGCGGCACAACCAAGTTGAACAAACCAAACATGAGTGGCATCGCCACGAAGAAAATCATAATCACGCCGTGCGCAGTAAATATTTGGTCGTAGTGTTCCGGTGGTAAAAAACCGGTTGAATCTCCCACAGACAAAACTTGTTGCAAGCGCATCATTATCGCGTCAGAAAAACCTCGGAGAATCATCACAAACGCGAGGATGATATACATAACTCCAATCTTTTTGTGGTCAACGGATGTGAGCCATTCCGTCCAAAGCCATTTCCACTTTTTGAAATAGGTCAATAAACCGACAATCGTCGCTATGGAAAGAATCATCAAAGCCCCGCCACCAATCGTAATCGGGTCAGTCGGAATCGCAGAGAAGGTTAAATTTCCAAGCATAGTTATTTATAAATTACATATCCATCTCTGGGGTCATATACTTCATTATTATCATAGTATACAACTTTTCCGCGACAGACGAATAATACGCCACCTCATTATTCCTGCTCTTTTTTGCGAGCTTGTTATATTCATCAAGACTTAACGCATTCGGCGACTGCCGTACTTCTTTCACCCATTTATCAAACTCCTCCTTCGAAGTTGCCTTTGCGATAAACTTCATACCAGAAAAACCAAAACCGCTGTAGTTTGCAGACACACCGGCATACTCCCCTTCCTCGTTCGACACAATGTGAAGCTTGGTGTCCATTCCAGCCATAGCATAAATCTGCCCCGCGAGCTGTGGAATCCAAAATGAATTCATTGGCGCATCGGCAGTTATTTTAAAATTGACCGGCGTGTCTTTCGGAAACTGCACAAAATTTACCGTAGCGATATTTTGCTCCGGATAAATAAACAGCCACTTCCAGTCGAGCGCGACGACCTGTATCGTGATAGGCGGAACATTTGAAACAATCGGTTTGTACGGGTCGAGCTCATGGCTGCTCGTCCATGTTATCCCCGCTATGATGGAAATGATTATTATTGGAATAGTCCACCAGATTATTTCGAGAGCTCTATTGCTGTGCCAATCGGGAGTGTATTTTGCTTTTGTATTACTTGCTCGATATCTCCACACAAAAACCGCAAGTAGTACAAACACTGGAATAACCACAATAAGCATGAGGAGCGTCGTCGTGATAATGAGATTCATTTCCGCGAGCGCGATTATTCCCTTTGGGTTAAACACTCCCATATTGTGACTGCCAATATAAGCGCCAAAAAAGATTGTGAGTCCAACAACTGCAGCCACGAAAATCACGCGCATAATCTTTTTCATCTCGTTAGAAGTTTAGAAATATTTTAGCACACTATAAGAGCCTGCTCAACATGAGATGTTGAGAAAGCTTTTACCAACTACCACTTATTTGGGTCCTTTCCGTCTATTCCTTCTCGCCAATCATTTTCTCCCTTTTTCCCTCTAGCTAGATTTTCTATTCCACCAATCCCCAAAGCTGTACTCATCTTTTGAGCGCCAATACTTTTTGTAGGCGTTTTTGATTTTTGAAGTTCCATCTCAACCTTTTTCTTAAGTTCTTCTAAAAATTCAGGGCTAAATTTCCCTTCGAGTGTTACCTCTGGTGATTTTTGAGGGTTTTCTCCTTCGAATTTTGGTTGAATATTATTCATATTATTATTGCTTAATTACCTTGGTTCTAATTATCTCACATGAGGAATACAAAGTAAAGGGGATACTTTTATCGCTTCCTGCGACTGATATTGACAATATAAAATAATAGTGTATAATTCCCGCAGTAATTGTTATTTCACAAATTAAGGTAGGTACCAGATAACTCAAAAAGGAGGCAGTTGATGAAAAAGCATCTGTATGGATTTGCATTTCTTTTCTTGCTGATTCAAGCTTTTTCCACGGCATATGCCGCGGAAAGAGGCTTTTTGATGAAAGAAAATTGTGTATGGGAACACCCGGGAGAAGAGCCTTCCAAGTGGGGTAATGAGGATGCGCTTCGCGCACTTCGTATCCCCGAGGAAACGATCGAGCGATTCGTCACGCGCATACAAAAGGACCAGCCAGACGGCTGGGTTGATATCTCGCCAAAACAAGGCGTGGTACGACAACAGTTTGGCGACATGCCGGAGCGTTTTACCATTGACGGAATGGTCTTTGGAAAGCAGAAGGTGTGCCGAGGTGTTTTACCAGCTTGGGCCGACATCAACCGAAAAGAGAAAGCTCGATTGTATGCTGAGCAAGATAAAAATGGCAGCATTGTATATATTGCCATCCCAACGGTATGTAACAACATAACCAGGCTCTCGTTGGCTAAAAGACAGGGGCTCATCGTTTTGGCAACATACGAGGGGCCTCATACAAAAACCGCAACAACTAAGAGGAGAGTTCCAAAAAACATAGTGACGGATTCAAATGGCGACCCAGTTACAGATTCAAGCGGTAAATACATCACAACGTACACATACTAACCTAAACAAGGAGAGCATCGGTGACAAAAACAAAATGTATTTCCGGCCTTATCGCTGTATGTATGTTCATGGGTAGCACACTGGCCTTTGCAACAGGCAAAGACAAACATCATCATGGTGGTCATCACAACAGTAGCCTAAGTGCCAACGCGAATGCGGAGGCAACGGCAACTGTTGATATAGACAACACAAATGTAAACGTGAATGTGAACGAGAACAACAACACGAACACAAATACCAACAGTAACAGCAACACGAATACCAACGACAACAGGAGCTCCTCAACTGTCGGCAATATCAGTATGACCGTTGAGCGAGCATTACCTGCGGCAAATCTGCCGTTTGTCCCAAGTGCTGTACCGCAACTTTCAAGCGGTGGCACGGTTGGGCAAGGCACCACGCTTCCCGCTAATGCTCTGGGTGTCAACATGACACTCACATATCTGAAAAATTGTCAGCCGGAGTTTACCGGTAATGACGATATGGATGATATTGTAAAAAAGGGCGGTTCCGGAATGACCACAGTCACCTTCACACCGCACTCAAACTTCAGTAAGGGATCGAAGGAGTCAATCGGAAAAGCAATCGTCGCCATGCCTCCCAATACCACATACGCTGATTTTTACGTATGTCTCGGTATTATCAAAACGGAAGCAATTCCCAAAAAGGCAGGACTTGCTCAATTGGGAACAATCATCAACGATACTGGAGCGTTCGCGGCAAAATACCTGAAGGGCGGTTACAAAGAAGTGTACTTGGTCACCGTTCCAAAAGCGATTGCCACCAACATGGGTGCAACAAGCAATGGAAGCGGGCTAGGTGTTGCTCCCGGTGGCACTAATGTTATGGGAGGAAATACACTCCTTAGTCTCGGCGGTGTCTTTAATGACAGCAGTGGGTACACATTCCCATCCGCACAGATCGGCGTCACCTTCCTTGTTCTTGCGAAAAAGGAAAAAGATACGAGTGCCGATGTGACTGTACACAAGGTGGATGTGGGTTCCCTTCTTACTCCGTAAATACTTAATTTGTACATTTCAACCGCTTTGGCACAACCAAAGCGGTTTTTTCTTGTGTGAATGAAGCCTTCTTTTCGTCGACCCCAAAATCTTGACATTTTTAGCATTGTGTAGTAAGTTGGAAATAGACGTTCCTGCGTCTTGTGTTGGATACCAACACAAAACAATACAAAACCCAAAAGGAGAAGCGAATGAAAGCGTTTTTTAGCGCAGTACTGGTGGTTCTGGCATTGTATATGCCGGTTACCGCCACGGCGAATGAACTCACGGATTCCATTGAATTCATTCATGGTCTTCAGGTCGGCTATGCCAAATACAGTTTTCACGACTGTACTCCGAACTGTGCCGGACCGGATAATTTTGCCGGAAAGGTAGCTGGTATGACCGAAACGCTTTACTGGAAGACGAAGTACAAGCTGGAGCCCGGCGTCCAAGTTGGATTCCTCCGGACAACGGCGATGCACATTCATGACCCGGGCGAAATCAACGACCAGCTCATGTATGCGCTTGCAATAGTGCGCATGCCGCTCACGAGTAAAATGACCGGCTATGCCGGAGGTGGCATCGGTTCACAGTTTACCCAAATTGTGTTGCCGAATCATCAACTGGCGGAATGCAATCACGGCGCGTATGTAGCCAAGGTTGGCATGGAGTACATGATGACCAAACGGGTGGGAGTTGGTCTCGAATATATGTATGCAAAAGTGCCGCACAAGTTCGGAGGCGAAGAACACGGATCCGGGGACGAAGAACACGGAGAAATGGCCACGGAAAAGGTCTTTTTGGACCAAAAAATGCACACGGTTTTGGCGACAGTGTCGTTTCGTTTCTAAAACTCCGAAGTCGCATTGAGTGCTGAGTACAACACCACCTTGAGAAATCGAGGTGGTGTTTTTAATTCACACATTTCACTAATTCTCACGATAGCGAGAATTAGTGAAATGTGTGAATTCTTTATTAGTGGTACTTATGCAGAAGTATGAACCTTGTTCCACACAATGGCGACAATATTTCCGACAACATAGCCGAGCACAGCAGTGAATATAATGAGTGTCCCTGATGCCACAACATCAAATTGCCCGACGACTGGCGGGGTTTGAACCATATGCGCCCAGAAAATAAAATTAACGATTGGCTGACTCCAACCGAGAAGCACGAATAACGACCAAACAATATGCCCACCTCCGAAGAGTACCGCGAACACCAACCCAACTTTATTTGTATTTATCATAGATTAAGTATACTCCGCTCAGAAAAAATACTACCCAAAAGTGAAGGTGAAAGCATCTAAAACTCCTCCCACAGGCACTTTAATCATAAGTGTATGTTCACCAGACTCGGTATCTTCAATAATTGGGTACAGCTTTTCACCTTCAACAAGAACGTATTTCAGAAATTTTCCATCTCGAAAAATTTCAATATTAGTCCCTGTTCCACCATTTGCTACTATGAAGATATCCTTTGCCTTGTATTTGAACACTATCGTGCCACCGCCTTTATTTTCGGAAGACTCGGCATCAATAGCCCAGCTTCCTCCGAGATAAAGCTTGTTTAGTTTTATTTCAGACGGAATAGTAAGTGTCTGGCTACCAAGTACGCCGGGTTTTCCATTCTCAAGATATTCATTGCGTGAAGCGCCAAAATAAATTTCTGGACTACCAACTAAAGATTTTGGAGCAACATTCTTTCCTGTCGCACCAGATCCCCACGCTGATGTATTTACCTCTATCCCAAGACGCTTACCTCTTTCGAGAAGAGCTTTCTGTATTGCAAGCTCAGTTTCATCGTATGCGCCTTCGCCGGCGTGGTCATACACAATGTACCCGTCAATATCAATGAGGTATTTACGCGGCCAGTAACGATTTTTGTAGGCATTCCATGTTGAAAAGTCGTTATCCAAAACAACCGGGTACTTTATACCGAAACCCATTGTTGCTTTCTCAACATTTTTCTGTATCCTCTCAAACGCAAACTCGGGCGTATGGAGTCCAATGATTACAAGTCCTTCATCCTCATATTTTTTATGCAACTCATTCAATACCGGTATCGTTCTCTGGCAATTGATACAGCTGTATGTCCAAATATCCAGTAGGACAACTTTTTTACCTTTGAACTCGCTAATAGAAATCGGTTTCCCGTCTGTGTTAATAAATCCATCCGGAGTACTTATGTCTGGAGCGACAGTAAACATTTCTTTCTTTTTATCTTCGCTCTGGAAAACAGCGTTTGTCGATTTTTCTTTCTCCTTAGGAGGAGCAGCCACATAAATGTACCCTGCAAATCCAAACACAGAAAGAACAATAAACCCAATAATTATTTCTGGTTTCATTTTATTTATTCTTCTCAAGAAGCAGGAGTTCAATCTTAGTTACATCAAGAAACCCAGCATCGAGAATCGAAATCTGAAGAGTTTTATCATAGCCGGTAATAATACCAATGGCGACCACGATAAAGATGACTCCCAGTGTACGCTTGAACCACCCCCTTGGATCCGCCGCGATGCCTAGGCGCACCATAATATTTTGCCCAGCAAACGCAACGAGCAAAAGCGCGATACAAAGACCGACTGCGTAGGTAAGCAAATAGATAATACCGAGCACTGGTTGCGCAGGAAGAACAGTCGCAAGAATCACAAAGTATGTGGGGCTACATGCAGAGAAAATTGGGCCAAGCGACGCTCCTACAATGACGTCTCCCCAAAAACTTTTCTTTTGCAACCCTTTCGTCATAGCCTCGTTTGACTTGCGGCTAATACTCGACATGAGTGACATACGCTCCCATAGTCCAGGGAACAAGGTTACTAACCCAAATACAAGGATGATTCCGCCAGACGCCCATCTCCAGAAATCTTGAGGAATATCAATAAAAAGCGTGCTTGCCTTTAATAGCAGTGTAAATGCAATAACCGAAACCCCGAGAGAGACCACTACAACAATAGCTCTTTTTTTGCTTGGCTTGTCGCCATCAAGAGACCCTCCCACAATAACAGGCAGAAGAGGCAATATACACGGCGCGAGAATCGTGAGTACGCCAGCAATGAATGATATTAATAGGAGTGTCATTTTATTTTACTTCAGCAACAAATGCCGAAAGTGTTTGGCTTCCCATCCATTTTTTAATCATTGTTCCATTCTTATCAACCTGTACCATCGTATGCTGATAGGTAACTCCGTACTTCTTTTTGAGGTCAGCTGAGTTGTCGTAATCAACACGAAGAATTGTCAAATTCCCGGGAATATTCTTTAGGTTTGCCTTAATATCCGCTTCAAGAGCGCGGCAAGTTGGACACCAAGTTGCACTGAAATTGAGAACAACATTACCAGTTGCTGATGCTTTCGCGATTTTTTCCGGAGCATACGCCTCGTATGAACCAACTTTCATCATCGCATCTCCTGCTGTCATCATCGCATCTCCTTTCACCATAGCGTCGCCTTTCTTCTCCATCATAGCTGTGCCAAATCCAGATACTGGCAAATCACCGCAAGAAACAAAAATTTTCGCCTCATCTTTTGACTTGTGTACCATGACCAAAAGAGGCAGCTTACTGCCGATTGTCTCTAGCGACACATCAAGAACAGACTCTGCTTTACCATTTACTACAGCAGTCAATGGATAAAGAACATCTCCTGGTGCCTTACACGAACCCATGTGAATGTGGGACGGCTGTGGGATGCCAGCTACACCGCTCGCAACTTCAACCATTACTTTTGTTTTTCCACCCATATCAGTCAAAGTTGCTTTACCTGACTGCTTAGAATTGTTCAGCTCGCCCATAGCGACTACGATGCCTTTCCTCATCCCGTCGACTTTCATCATTGCATCTCCAGTCTTTTCCATCATACCAGGGGTGCCAATTCTCTTTTCCATCTCACTCACACTCTCAGGGCGGTCCTTTGACGTATAAATCATTGCTGCTATCACAACAATAGCGATAGCTACGATAATCATTCCTGTATTTTTGTTCATAAAAATCTGCTGTTTATTTACTTATTAATAATAATGAATACAGTATATACCATGCAAAAACGAATGTAAAGCAATCTTTACATTCGTTTTGAGAAAACTGTGGATAACTTTTAAAATAAAGGACCGTCCTTTATTTTGTTAGCCAAACTAGAGGTTTCTATCGCTCCAGACACGTGTGGCTATTTTAGCAACAATCATTACGATCAAAGTAACTACAAGCCATGCGTCCACAGACTCGTGATAGCCTTGTATCATAATCGCAAGAATAAGGGTTGCTGAACCGGCAATAAATGCATTTCGTCCCGCAAGTGTGCGATGTGCGTCATCGCGTTCATCAAACATTTCTTCCCTCAGGATAAAGCTCGCGAATATGCCAAAGAGTACTAATGCGGCAGCTAGCATCCACAGAACCATCATGTTGGGCATATAAAAATTATATGGATTCAAAAGAAGGACTGCGATAGCGACGAGCGCGATCGTTACTACTGTTTCTATTATATTATTTTTCATAGGATATTTTAAAAATTTTTTCTACTGGCACTTTAAAAAAGCTGGATATTTTTAGAGCTAGTAAAATGGACGGTGTGTAATTCCCTTTTTCCAGAGCTATGATAGTCTGGCGACTTACTTCTACCTTTTGAGCAAGGTCTTCTTGGGTAATACCCGCGCTCGCCCTAAGCTCAACAACTTTATTTTGTATGCATTCTTTCATAATTTGTACACCGCTCATTATACATGATAAAAAAGTGAATGTAAAGTACCCATGACATATTATTTTATTGTCCTTTATTTCTCAAGAGCCAACATACTAAATGCTCCATACCCCTCTTTTTCCATATCCTCCACTGCCACAAAACGAAGAGACGCACTATTCATACAATACCTTTTGCCTCCTCTGTCAGCAGGGCCATCATCAAAAACATGCCCGAGATGTGAGTCTGCGATCTTACTTCGAACCTCTGTTCGAGCTGAAAACAACAGCGAGTCTTGATGAAGAGTGACATAGGATTCATCAATCGGGCGCACAAAACTCGGCCATCCAGTGCCTGAGTCATATTTGTCTTTTGACAAAAAGAGTGGCTCTCCACTTACAATATCAACGTAAATCCCCACTGCTTTATTGGTGTCATACTCATTATCAAATGGTCTTTCTGTTCCGTCTTTTTGAGTTACATTGTATTGCAACGGCTTTAGCTTTTTCAAGCGTTCTTCCTTAAAAGTCGGAGAGAATATTTCCCAAAATGATGTTTCATTTTTAATGCTAGTAGTATCTCCGAAAATATTACTGATAGACGCACTGTCATCTGCCCAATTTGAGCGAAAGAATTCAATTCTCCCGCTTCCGTTTTTGTAAAGATTGTATCTGATTGGATTCTTGTCCTTATAATTTTGGTGGTATTCTTCCGCGGGATAAAAATTGCTATACGGGAGTACTTTGACCGCCACTTTATTGGCAAATTTCTTGCTATCATCTATTTTCTTTATAAGACTACCTACTACCTCTTGTTGTTCTATATTTGTATAGTAAACAGCTGGGGAATAATGATAACCCCGGTCAACAAACTGCCCACCACCGTCTGTTGGGTCAATACTCCTAAAGTAAACTTCTAAAATCTTCTCGGTGCTTACCACAGAGGAATCGTAGACAACCTCCACAGCCTCCCGAGCTTTTATTTTTTCATAAGCCACCTCCTCGTAGCTCGGTCCCTTCCCTTCTCCATATACATTTTTATAATCAGTAAATCCAGAGACAGCAGAAACTACTCCTGAAAGATGTTCATACTCTCCCTCCGTAGACCAAAAGCACCCACCAGCGAGAATGATTCTCATGTATGTTTTGTGCTGTGTATTTTGAGCAACTACCGAAAGTGGCACATTTTTTGATACTGGAGTTAACAGAACAAAGAGTACAGCGAGCGCAAGTGCAGAGACGCCTAGGACTATTAATTTATATTTTCGTATAATTTCCATTTCATTAATTATACTCTTTAAAATGGAAATGTAAAGTACACTTTACTTAGCATCCAGATCTAAGCACACCGAATTCATGCAATAACGCTTGCCTGTTTTTGTAGGGCCGTCATCAAACAAATGCCCTAGATGAGAACCGCATTTTGCACAGACCGCTTCAGTGCGTGTCATTCCAAGTGTTGTATCATCAATAGTACGCACAGCACCGGGAAGAGCCGTGTCAAAACTTGGCCATCCTGTACCCGAATCAAACTTTGCATCCGATGAAAAAAGCGGATTGCCGCATGCGGCACATTTATAGACACCATCGTCGTCGGCATGCAGAAGTTTTCCGGAAAAAGGCGCCTCGGTTCCCTTTTTGCGAAGCACGCGATACTCCTCGGGAGAAAGTTTTTCTTTCCACTCTTCTTCTGTTGTTTGGATGTTATTGTTGTTCATTTTGTTTTAATAGCTCCGCGAATTTCTCTTGCACTTTTTGAAGTTTCGGACTGATAATAATCTGACAATACGAATTATTCCCATTTCGCTCAAAATAATTTTTGTGATAATCCTCTGCGGGGTAAAACACCGAAAGTGGTGCTACTTCGGTTACTATAGACGTTCCATCAGTTGTTGAATTATCGAGCTCTTTAATAAACTCTTCTGCCTCCATTTTCTGGGCAGGTATCGTATAAAAAATAACGGAGCGATACTGTGTTCCTACATCATTCCCCTGCCTATTTAGTGTGGTCGCATCGTGCGATGCAAAAAAGACAGTAAGGAGTGTCTCGAACGAAACGAGTATTGGGTCATACTCAATGCGAATCACCTCCGCGTGTCCTGTGTTGCCGGCAGACACTTGCTCGTAAGTTGGGTCTACCACGCTTCCGCCGGCATACCCTGGTGCCACCGACAAAACACCGCGAAACATTTTGAACACCGCTTCCGTGCACCAAAAACACCCGCCACCAACCACCGCTATTTCTGTTTTTAAAGAGTTCATATTGACTAGTTTTTAATTATACTCCTAAATTAAAAATAAAGATCCTATTTGCATCGCCACATTATAACAAAACAAAGAAGTCTGACTACTGTACCAATTCTTTTTTATTATTCACCGATGAAACAATGAAGCATGGGAAAAAGTTCCTAGGCTCAAAAATTATTTCTACTTGACCAAAAAACTTACGCATCGGTTTTGTCATAATCAACGAGTACTGATGAAAAATTATGAACATACCGTTTGGCGCAAGATTTTTTTGAATTAAATGTGATATTTTTTCTCTTTCAATCTCAGATAGATATGAAAATGGAATACTGGAAACAACGAGGTCAACTTTGTTAAAACCATATGTTTCTATGTTTTTTGATACATCCTCTATTGTCCCTTCCACTACTTGGAGTCGCGAATCATTAATTTTTCTAAGTATTTTCAAGAAGTCCGGATTCGTATCTACTGCAAGAAATTTTCCTTTTGGCGATAAGCGCTTCAAGAGTTCGAGAGTCACAACACCGTCACCTGGTCCGTACTCGACTATCTGATTTAGTGTACGATCCGAAATAAGACCCAGGACGGCTTTTACCACATAGCGTGAGCTTCTCGCAACAGCGCCAACACTGGGGTTAGATAATGCAACTTTAAGAAAATTAAAAACGTCTTGCATCGGTTGTTTTTCTATTAAAAACTGGTCACATTCTTGGTAATAAATAGTAGCAAATCCTTGCCAAAAAATATATAGACTGCGGTGGTTACGCCTTCACCTATAAACACCCCTAGGAGGAGCTTTTTTACATTTACGCGGAGCGTTCCGCTAACATAACATACTAGGTCAGTCGGCACAAATGGAAAGAAACTCCAGCCAATAACGATTGGAAGTTCATTTTTCTTTAGGACAGCAGTGAGTTTGGTGATTGACTCTGAGTGTTTTTTCCTGAAATAATCAGCCAAACCTAAATATTCAGAGAAATAATAAACAAAAGTCGAGGAAATTATAATTCCCGCCATGGTTAAAATATATGCGGTCCAAGGCGGTAAGAAAACCACGCCAATAATGATAAGAAAAGTTACAGGAACAAGTGTTATTCCACGCAAACAGCCCAAAAGGAGGTAGGCGGCACCTAGCCAGAGAAGTGGCAGGTCAGCGGTTTTTGCTACCTCTGCCAAAAGAATATCTTTTTTAAAAAAATACAAAGACAGTGCGATGATTACCAAGCCCATCCAAGCTATCATTACCACAATTCTAGTCTTTTTATCAGAAAACCTCATTGCATCAATTCTAACATAGAAAATTACCGCATATCGAACCTCTTTATTTAATTTCACAAAAAACGAATTCTGAAACTTGGCTGTGTCTCCTGAACAAAATCCGAACTTTTTTCCAAAACAATCCGA
>JBBUDU010000007.1:0-11286 GCA_038057125.1 Patescibacteria group bacterium
AAATCGTTTGAGGCCCGTGAGAGATGATCACGTTGATAGGCTCTAGGTGTAAGGCAAGCAATTGCTTCAGCCGAGGAGTACTAATACGCCGATTCTTATAAACACAAACGAGGATAGGGCACGAATTTATTCGTATTTTATCCGAGAGCCGTGTTTATATGAAAGCTTTGCTTTCATATTGGGAATTTGAAAATCACAATCATTATTTGTTCTAAGCTTAATTTACTAGAAATTAAACATTTTTGGGAAATTAGTTTCTAGTTTTTACCTGAAGTTGTTTTTTTGTATGTCTATACGCATCGGGGCGTAGCTTAGTTGGGGAGAGCAACCTTATCACAGTGGTATGGTTGGCGGTGGTTCAAATCCACCCGTTCCGACCATTTCCTCAAGGAAATGGTGATGTACAAAAACAACATATTATATTCAATTACGATTGAATATTAAGTTCTGGTGGTTTGGCGCTGTGGTCACACCTGATCTCATTCCGAACTCAGAAGTTAAGCGCAGTAGCGGCGATGATACTCGCAAGGGGAAAGTAGCTTGCCGCCAGAACTAAGGATTCAATCGTAAAAAAGTAGGAAAAAGCCCAGCCACTCTAAAGAGGCTGGGCTTTTTCTATGCCCAAGAGTCTGCTATTATGTACTAATGGACTGGGCGAACCGGCGAAAAATTATTTATATAGTTGGTTTTATGGCCGCTATTGTTTTGCTTGCCGCGTATCCTGTGTACCTCTTAATAAATCAACCACCAACTTGCTTCGATAAAAAGAAAAATGGCACCGAAGCTGGTGTTGATTGCGGAGGCAAATGCGCCCTTGTGTGCGCTTTTGAGGTTAAAGCTCCGCGCGTAGTTTGGGCAAAAGCTTTCTCTATTGGAGGAAACTATTATGACCTTGGCGCGTATGTGGAGAACGTAAACACTGACGCTGGTATAAGAAGTCTTCGCTACACTATTCGTGTTTTTAATGAGAGCGATCAGGTACTTGCTGAAACAAATGGCAAATCAGAGCTCGCACCTTCGTCAGCAACGCTTCTGTTTGAGACAAATGTCGCGTTTTCCGGAAATCCGAGCCGTGTAGAAGTCGTATTTGATCCGGAGGATCTGACCAAATGGACAAAAGCTAGCATTCCATCTTCTGTCGTTTTGACTAAAAACCAAAGCCTTATAAACACCGACGCCAAACCGCGTTTTGATGCGGTTCTGATAAATACCGACCCTATAAACGATGTCGCAAAACTTGTGCTTGGGGCTGTTATCTATGATGCGTTTCGAAATCCCGTTGCGGTTTCTAAAACATACGTTGATAGTATCCCAAGCGGTGGAGAACAAAACATATTTTTCACATGGACAAATCGATTTACAAAGTATGCTCGTAATGAAAAATGCAAAGGGTTAATCGATACCAGTATAGCGTCTGGTTCTGCATCTAGCACGGCTACATCAACAGTACCAACCTTCCCTTGTCCGAAGGAAAACTTTATCACCGAAATTGTAGTTACCCCAACAGCGATTTTCCAAAAATAGAGATTATATATGCAAGTTCTTACGCTAATACGCGAAGTCTTTTCTCGAAAGGCATCCATTGATTGGGTACTTCTATCTGCTTCCTTTACACTTGTCTTTTTTGGTCTTATTACGATGAACGCATTTATAGGTGATAATTTGTTTTTTGAAAAACAGCTCATATCGTTTGGGGTCGCAATCGTTGCATTTTTCATAGCGACACGCGTGGATACCGATATGCTAAAGCGCACAAATGTTTTGGTGACACTCTTTATCATAATGAGCGCACTCCTCGTTATCCTTTTTGGTCTTGGACACATCGCAAAAGGAGCGCAAAGCTGGTTCAAGGTGGGACTCTTTGCGTTTCAGCCTGCAGATGCGATGAAGCTTCTCCTCATACTTATTCTTGCAAAATATTTTTCACGACGACATGTTGAGATTGCTCATTTTCGACATATTATTGTGTCAGGTGTTTATGCATTCATACCGTTCCTTTTGGTGTTACTCCAGCCCGATTTCGGCTCAGCAATGATTTTGTTTTTTATCTGGTTTGGAATGATTCTTGTTTCTGGTGTTTCAAAAAAACACCTCGCCCTTGTTTTTCTCGTTGGAGCGCTTGCATTTGGCGCACTTTGGGCGGAAGTGTTTGAGCCCTATCAAAAAGCGCGCATAATGACATTTGTTAATCCTATGTCTGATATTCGTGATACCGGATATAATGCGTATCAGTCAACCATCGCAGTCGGCTCCGGGCAAATTATTGGCAAAGGGGTGGGGTATGGCACGCAGTCGAGACTCCGATTTCTTCCAGAATATCAGACAGATTTTATCTTTTCGGCGTTTGCAGAGGAATGGGGTTTCATAGGTGTCGTTATTTTGTTTTCGCTTTTTATTTTAATAATTTGGCGTATTTTAGCGATTGCGCTTGTTGGTGCGACGAATTTTGAGATGCTTTATGGTGCTGGTATTGCTGTTTTCATAATTTCACAATTTGTGGTGAACATCGGAATGACCATAGGGCTTTTGCCGGTTACAGGCGTCACCGTTCCATTTATGAGCTTTGGCGGATCGCATCTCCTCATCGAGTTCATCGCTCTTGGTCTCTTGGTAAGTATGAAAAAGAACGCTCGCCCTGCTCACCGAAGCGCCCTTTCCAATGAGTTTTTAGGGGTTTAAAAAATATGGACTAAGTCGTGACTGCGTCTCCGATGCGAAGCAGACATTCGTAGCTTGGTTTTGATGTGTATGCGTCCAAAGAGTTCCACCATCCGCCACGACCACAAGATTCGTTTGCTACACCCAGCGTGAAACCCTTTTTATGATGGTGATTTTTCATAATTTCTAGATATTTTTTTGAATGTTCGCCGAAGCTTCTGTTTTATTCGAACTCTATATTTTGCTTGATTTATATTACATCAAACTTCAATCTTTCGTGTAAAGAACCATGGTGTCTCTGATGGTGCGACCAAGAGAAAATTCCGTCAGAACTCGTTCACGGAGTGATTCACCAAAATGCTTTGCAAGATTGGAGTCATTTTTCAGAAGTTTGATTGATTCTAGAATAGCATCCGGCTCGCGCGGTGGAACAAGGAGTCCGGTTTTTTTGTTCTCGATAATCTCTGGAATACCACCAATTTTTGTGGCAATAACTGGCAGGCGCGCAAGCCCAGCTTCAAGCAAGACATAGGGTAGCCCCTCTTTTACTGATGGTAAAAGAAACAAATCAAAGGCTGGCAAAAAACGAGCCGCGTCTTTCACGAATCCAAACAAAAACACACGCCCTTGGAGCCCATAGAGACTCAAAAGTGAACTCAGACTCTCTTTTCCTTCGCCCTCGCCGAGAATGAAATAGTACAGTGTCGGGTTTTCTTTAGAAAGTTTTGCGAAAGCCTCGATTGCATACGAGAGACCCTTGTTTTTGTGGAGCTCAGCGATTGTGCCTATGACAAATGCGTCGTGTGAGATAGGGGCACCCGCCTGTGCAAATAGATGCTCCCGTGCCAAAATCCGCGGAGATAATTCAGATTCATTGATTCCATTTTTGATAGTGATTATTTTTTCACGAACGAATGGCCACTTTCTTGTATCGTTTTTCACTGCTTCTGACACGGCTATTGTTTTGTGTGAAAGTAATACGGTAATCCATGAGAGAAATTTAATGACGAGGCGTTCTGGTGTGGAGCGTTCTTCATTAAATGCCCAACCATGCGCCGTGAAAATAATTTTAGACACACCGGCAAAACGTGCCGCAAGCGCACCGAGCCCGCTTACTTTGGCACTGTTCAAATGTACGACGTCGGGTCGTTCATCGCGAAAAAGTTTCCAGAGCACAAAGAAACTCTTAATATCCTTTATTGGACTTACATCACGAAGTAGTGTTGGAACCCCAATGGTGCGAATGTTGGCGTTGCGAAGATTGTCGGTTAAGATACCTTTCCCGCCAAGAATGACTGCTACTTCGAACTCATTCCTTGAAAGCCCCGTTGCAAGATCAAAAACGTACTTTTGTGCCCCGCCGAAGTTTGATTTTGTGATAACAAATAGAATCTTTGTCCTCCTTTGGTTTTGTGCCATATGTGCTGAAATTATAGCGTATTTATGCTACAATAGGAAAACTCTTATGACTATCGGGGGCAATAAAGAACCATTTGTTCTGTTTGTGGGGGATATCATCTCGCTTGTTGTTTCTTTTTGGCTTGCTCTGGCAATTCGGTATGCAGAGATTCCATCACTCGCGACTATTGAAGCCCACGTTGTTCCGTTTGCATTTCTATCGGTTCTGTGGATTTTTGTGTTCTTTATTGCGGGGCTTTATGAACGGCACGCAATCGTTTTTCAAAAAAAACTTCCTGGTATTATTTTAAACGCCCAGATTGCAAACAGTCTCATTGCAGTTTTTTTCTTTTACATTCTCACGCCATATTTCAATGTTGCCCCAAAAACTATTTTGGTACTTTATTTTATTATTTCTTTTGGGTTTATTGTGCTGTGGAGACTGCTCGGTTTCTCTTTTTTTGGAGCACGGAGACAAGAACACGCGATCCTTATCGGTACTGGCGAGGAAATGCAGAGTCTTGAAGAAGAAGTAAATGCCAGCAAGCGCTACAACCTTCATTTTGTTTCTTCCGTAGATTTATCGCAGATTGACGGGATTGATTTCAAACAAGAAATCGTGTCGCGCGTGTATAGTGAGAAAATTTCCTCAATTGTGGTTGATTTACGGAACGAAAAGGCCGAAGCAATTTTGCCGGCGCTCTACAATCTCATTTTTTCGAATGTGCGTTTCCTTGATATGTATAAAGTGTATGAAGAGGTTTTTGACCGCATTCCGCTTTCGCTCGTAAAGTACAACTGGTTTCTTGAAAATATATCTTCTGCGTCACATATGGGTTATGATATTTTGAAACGGTTGATGGATCTTTTTGCTGGTTCTTTTTTGTGGATAATTTCACTCCCGCTTTATCCGTTTGTGATTCTTGCAATAAAAATGGACGATGGCGGCCCCGCTTTTATTTTTCAAGAACGTATAGGAAAAAACAACGTGTTAATCAAGATTATAAAGTTCCGCAGTATGGTGCGAGACAAAAATGAAGAAATGATGGTCACGAGAGTGGGGAAATTTATTCGTGCCACGCGTATTGACGAGTTGCCACAGCTTTGGAATGTGATTATTGGAGAACTTTCTCTTGTGGGCCCGCGCCCTGAAATACCGGAGCTTGTGCGTGTGTATGAGCGCGAAATACCATACTACAATGTGCGTCACTTGGTAACACCCGGGCTTTCAGGCTGGGGGCAGATAAAGGACTACAATGTTCCGCGAGGTACCGCAGATGTAGACAAGACCCGTACGAAACTTTCTTATGATCTTTACTATATTAAAAACCGCTCGCTTGTTCTCGATCTTGCAATAGCGGCAAAGACAATAAAGACGCTCGTTTCAAGGAGCGGGAACTAAACAATACTATGAACGAAACAATATTTAATTTTTTCTATAACTTTGCGCACAGAAGTACTCTTCTCGACGCTGCGATTGGTTTTACTGCCGAGTGGTACGGGCTTATTATCCTCGGAGCTCTTTTTATTTATCTTTTTAAGCATCGCGATAATCCACAGAAAGGAGTGCGTGACCTTTTTGTGGTGGGGGCAACTGCTGTCTCTGCATGGTTTATTGCACATTTTTTCAAAGATATTTTTCTCACGCTCCGCCCAGCTGATGCTCTCTTGTGGGTCAAACCCCTCATCTCGGAGTCGGGATACGCATTTCCATCTGGTCACGCTACATTTTTTATGGCGCTCGCATCATCACTTTGGTTTTACCACAAGCACCTCGCGGTTTTCTTTGGCATTTCAGCGGTAATCATTGGTATCGCGCGCGTGACAGCGGGTATTCACTGGCCTTTTGATATTCTCGGCGGACTTTTCCTCGGCTATGTTATTGGCACAACGCTCCACAAACTCATTGTTTCAATTATGGGACGTTTTGATGATACCCCATAGACCCCATAGGAATTGCCTATGGGAAAAGAAAGTGTGGTATAATATTTGTACATATTTGCCCATTCGTACCACCTATTGCAAAGTAGGTAAAAAACGGTATACTTTTGTCTATTATGTGGAAAACACGAATTGGAGCATTACTTCTTTTGATTCTCGGTGCCGGTATCGGTTATTTCATCTACGCCTCCGAACCAAAGCTCCACGAAGGGAAAACCGTCCGCGGGCAGGCTCTTGCAGAAACATTTCCATTTAAGCTTGGTCTGGACCTTTCCGGCGGAGTTCAGCTTGTATACAGTGCTGATGTATCCTCGGTAAAACCGGGGGAAGTGAAAAACGCCATGGACGCGCTTCGCGATGTCATAGAGCGTCGCATCAACACATTCGGTGTTTCCGAGCCGGTTGTGCAGATTGAAGAAAAAGGTGGCATTACGGGCCCCGTTGAAGAGCGCCTTCTTGTGGAGCTTCCTGGTGTTACAGATGTAAAACGCGCGGTTGAGATGATTGGTCAAACTCCAAAGCTCGAGTTTATGAAAGAACGCTCAAAGGAAGAGCTTGATGCTTATAATAAAGCGGTTGAAAAGATAAAGGCGGACCAAGCTGCAGGAAAGCCTTTAAGTATTCCAGCAGAAATTCTCGCAGGTCCGTATATGCCCACCGAGCTCAATGGTCGTTTCCTCGAGCGCGCAGTTCTTGAATTTGACCCAACAACTCGTGAACCAATTGTTTCTATAGTTTTCAATAAACAAGGTGCGGATTTGTTTGGACAATTGACCAAGGACAATATCGGCAAGACCATCGCAATCTATCTTGACCGCGAGCTGGGTAACCCGGATCCAATTTCCGCGCCGGTTGTTCGAGAGGCGATTCTTGGCGGAAAAGCGCAGATTACTGGTAAATTTACCCCAGCAGAAGCAAAAACTCTCGTTGGTCGCTTGAACTCAGGCGCGCTCCCCGTTGACAAGCTTGAACTTCTTTCCACGCAGACTATTTCGGCGCCTCTTGGCGCAAAAGCACTTATGGCAGGTATCTGGGCTGGCGTGTTTGGACTCGTCATTGTGGCGGGCTTCTTAGTACTCTGGTACCGTCTTCCAGGATTGGTCGCCGTTGTTGCGCTGGCGATTTATGTCGTTATCATGCTTGCCCTTTTCAAATTTTTGGGTGTTACTCTCACTGCGGCAGGAATCGCGGGCCTCATTCTCTCCATAGGTATGGCGGTTGATGCAAATATTCTCATTTTTGAGCGTACAAAAGAAGAGCTCCGCAAAGGGCACAATGTACACGAGGCGCTCCGCGAAGGATTCGCGCGCGCTTGGACATCTATTCGCGACTCAAACATTTCTAGTATCATCACTGCAGTTATTTTGTTTTGGTTCGGGACAAGTTTGATTAAAGGTTTTGCTCTCACCTTTGGGCTTGGTGTCATCATCTCGATGATTACGGCAATTTCCATTTCTCGCACACTTCTATTTGCATTGCCATTTAGCGGACACGGCTCGTTCGTAAGAGTTCTGTTCGGTAGTGGTTTCTTTAAGCTCAAATAATATGTTCATAGTAAAATACCGAAAAATTTTCTTCACTATTTCAATCATCACGATTGCGCTTTCTTTCTTTGCGATGGTGACAAAGGGTTTCAATGCAGGCATCGATTTTAAGGGCGGTTCGATTATCGAAGTTTCGTACCTGCCCGCCACTGCTACATCGAACGTAAGCGGAGCAGATAGGCGATGGCAGGCGGGCGACAAGCGCCCTGATGTAGAGACTTTGACAAAGGCGCTCAATGCGGCGGGGTTTGAAGGTGCTCGCATTCAAATGGCAGGTGAGAGTGACGTTATCGTAAAGACACGCGCTCTTTCAGAGACAGATCGCCAGAAGCTCACTAGTACCATAGCCATTAAAGGACTTGTGATGGAGGAGAAAAAGTTTAGTTCAATAGGGCCAACCATCGGCGCAGAGCTACACACAAAAGCGTGGTACGCTATTATCCTTGTTATTCTCGGTATAGTACTCTTTATAGCATATGCATTCCGTCATGTGTCAGAGCCAATCTCGTCTTGGAAATACGGAATGATTACAACCGCGACGCTCCTTCACGACATCATAGTTCCAGCAGGTGTGTTCGTATGGCTTGGAAAAGAAGTAGACACGCTTTTTGTTGTCGCACTACTTTCTATTATGGGTGTTTCGGTGCACGACACTATCGTGGTGTTTGACCGTATCCGTGAGAACTTGAAACTCAAAATTTCAAACGATTTTGCAACGACAGTTGGCACATCACTTAGGCAGACCTTCACGCGTTCAATCAACACATCTGTAACCGTGATGATCGTCCTCGCAACACTCTTCTTCTTTGGCCCTGAATCAACAAAAGACTTCTCACTCATCCTTTGGATTGGTATTTTCATTGGTACATACTCATCGGTATTTATCGCATCACCGCTTCTTGTAGTGCTTGAGAAGCGTCAGTCCCGTTAGAGACCGCGACCTGTCCGCCACCGCTTGAACTCACTAAATATTTTTATTGTGAAAGCGGGCGGAGGTTACGCAGCGTGTTCCGTCTCTAATGGGATGGCAAAATAGGGGGTAATTGAGAAATATTTAGCTGAAGATTAGCTGTGCATAACGTCCCACTTTTTTGAGACGTTTGTTGTATAATGATAATATGATTAATACCTTTGAAAGATTTGAACAGCAAGGTATCAAAATAGATAAGGAGAGGGCTCTGACATACTCAAAACTAAGTTGCCCGTTTGGGTGCACTTATTGTTTTGTGGATGAAATGAATCAGGAGCAGTCTAAAGGAGTAGTTTATCTTGATGACCAGCAATTAGAATTACTTAAGAACTTACCTGAGCAAGTAAAGCTTATAATGCTTGGCTGCGATACTGAGTTTTTTCAAAACAAAAAAGAAGCACTTGAAATCCTTGAGAAACTAAGTGAACTCGGGAAAGACATATCGGTTATTACAAAGCTACCGCTACCAGAAGAGTATATTATTTCTTTATTAGAAATATATAATAAAATTAGAAAAAATGGGAATATTTTTTCTTTTTCTACATCAATTACGTGTATCTCTGCACCAATGCTGGCTAAATATGAGCCAGGTGTTCCAAGCCCAGAAAAAAGAATAGAAACGCTCTCATCAGTTAATAAAAAAGGTATTCCTACAACTGTTGCGATTAGACCATTATTACCAGATATTACTAATGAAGAAATATTAGATATAGTCAACAAAACAAAAGATTATTGTTTTGGATATTATTCGGGACCGCTGTATCTTAAGGAAGAAAGAATTAAGTTACTTTTGCCTGAGCATGAGTCAAAGACAGGAAAAGAAAATCAGCCACATTGGATGCTTGAAGGTAACCAATACCAGGCATTAGAAAAAGACGGACAAATGGAATTCCTTGCTTCTGTTGTAGAGAAATCTGGTAAAGAATTTTTTGAAGGTGCTGCTGATGCTGTTGAATATTTAAGAAAAAAATAGTATGAAGAATTTAGAGATAAAAGTTGAAGTTGGAAATTTAAATGATATTAAAACTCACTTGGCTTTTAGTACCTATAAAGACACATTAGAGCAAGTAGACACTTATTTTTTATTGGGGGACACGAAAATTAAAATACGCGAAGAAAAAATGGCGAACGAGCTCATTATCTATTTTAGAAAAATGAAGAAAGGATCAAGAGAGTCTAGGTACTACCGCTTTTCACTTAATTTTCTAGGTTATTTTGTTGTAGAAAGTGTCCTTAATTCTATCTTTGGGGTTAAGGTGAGAGTTGTTAAAAGACGCGATTTGTACCTTTACAAAAATACAAGAATTCACATAGATACTGCCAGCGGTCTTGGAAATTTTGTTGAACTAGAAACAGTATGTAAAGACCCTCTTTGTGGTAAAGAGTACCATGATGAGCATGAAGAAATTAAACAAAAGCTCTCATTAGGGGAATATAAAACTATTGCAGGGTCATATTCCGACATGTTGTGGCAAAAGAAATTGTCGCATAGATTTTAGCCCAAAAAGTCCCAAAAAGCCCCGATTTTCCTTAGGAAATAATGGGGACAGTCACGAATCAGCAGATTTGTGTCTTGGACCGATTGTTTAGCAAAAAGTGTGATGTAATTTCTTGACACCGTATATACATAGTATAAACTTATAATATGACAACGAAGATCCAAAAATGGGGGAATAGTTTGGGGTTGCGGATTCCAAAAGAGATTCTCCGTGAACTCGGCTGGCGTGAGGGCACGGAGGTTTCGTTCTCGATTCAGGGTGGGAATCTTGTAATCAGTCGCTATAAAAAGCTGACAAAGACTGCCTCTCCTGTGAAGAATTTGGTTTGACGATATGAATGGGCGCATGGTAGGATGTTATAAGTACACGTTATGAAAATAATCCTTACTGACCATACGAGCGAGAGAATGGTTTTGCGAAAGATTACTGAGAAAATGATTAAAGAGGCCATCACTAATCCTGACAGTACGGGTGCGGGTTATCAGGGTAGGTCATTAGCTCTTAAATTATTTAAAGCTGGGGTAGTAAAGGTGGTATATACAAAAGAAAAAGATTTTTACATCATCATTTCTGTAATTTGGGAAAATAAAAAATAATATGAAAATCACTTACGATCCAAAAATAGACGCAATGTACATAAAGTTTCAAGACGGTACTTTTGTATCGAACAAGGAGGCAGAAGAGGGAATTATCTTTGACATAGGAAAGAAAGGTATTATTTTGGGTATAGAGATTTTAGGAGCAAGTCAAAGATTAAAACCAAAAGACCTTTCGCATTTCGACATTCAAATTCCATTTTCGCCCATGGCTGTTGCGTAATTGTGTATTTTGAGACATTTCAAATCCCCTATTTTACTGGGCAAAATAGGCCTAAAATTTGGGCTTGACTTCTTTTTGTCGTAAGTATATACTGCCAGAGCGCTTATAGAAGAGGCGCTTTTGTTTTCAGGGGATTTTCCACTAAAAACAATGACGACCTTTGACAACTACATATATGTAAACATCTAGAGATTGTTTCGACTTTTCAGGTCGAGGCAATCTCACAAAAATTGGATTGCAAGTCCAAGTAAACCCGCCAAAGTTTTCTTTCAGAAAATTTTGGCGGGTAAAAAATCAACGTTTAATTCTTAGCAGATTAAATGTTGATGTGAGTAATGATTCGAAACGAAACATTAGAGTATTTTTTCTTTTGTTCCGTTCTTGAGAGTTAATTCAAATGCTCTTTTAAGAGAGTTTGATCCTAGCTCAGGATGAACGCTGGCGGCGTGGATAAGGC